>JAJCYJ010000248.1 GCA_029262975.1 Saprospiraceae bacterium | reverse complement strand
GGAAAGATCACGAATAAGATCAATATTTGGAAATGTAAGCCCTTCCTGCTGACTATTTCTTAATAATTGAGGACGGAATATCTCGAAGTCGTTCACATACACCAGGTTCTCGTCATAATTTCCTCCCCTGACATTGTACTGAGAACTTAGTTCACCACCAGTGCCACTTCTCGCTCCTAAGGCAATATGAGGCAATACACTTTCAAGATTACCGGTCGTCGATGGTAGCAGCTTAAGTGCTTCTGTATTTTCCCTGATCATTTCACGTTCTGACACTTTACTATCAGTAACAGTGACAGCTACTTCAGAAGCAACCTGGTTAAGGGTGATATCAATATTATAGCGGTCGCGATTGGCACGAACATTCATTTCACCATCTTCATAACCAAGTCTGGAGAATACCACAATTACAGATCTTTGTCGATCTACGGTTAGTTTATAGGTTCCCTCGGTGCTCGTCTCTTGATTGATAGAAGTGCCTTTTATATAGACTGTTACAAATTCTATAGGCTCTCCACTTTCCCGATCTGTTACTTTACCTTGTATCGTTATTTGTTGCGCTGACAATACGATTGAAAATGCACAAAAAAATAAGGTTATCAGAGAATTTGCAGACATAGATCAGATAGTGTGTTCTTCGACTTATAATTGATTAGAACGGAGAAGAAATAGACTTTAATCTTTTAATTGTCAATAAAGGATCTTCGGATTTAAAGACACTGCTGCCAGCCACCAATACATCTGCACCAGCTTCTAACAATGCTCCGGCATTCTGAAGTCCGACACCGCCATCTATTTCGATATGAAAATCAAGATTTCTCTCGATAGCTTTGGCCCTTAATTTTTTAACTTTTGGTATCGTCTGATATATGAACTTTTGTCCACCGTAGCCTGGGTTTACGCTCATTAGAAGCACAAGATCAACCTCCTCTAAAATATCATCCAGCAGATCTACAGAAGTATGAGGGTTTAATGCAACTCCAGCTTTAACACCTTTGGATTTAATGTGTTGAATCGTCCGATGTAAATGTCTGTCAGCTTCGATGTGTATTGTGACAACTTCAGCACCTAAATCTATAAATTCGTCGATGTAGCGAATGGGCTCTTCAATCATGAGGTGTACATCTAATGGTTTGGTACTCCCTTTCTTCAGAAATGGCATTACTATTTGACCAAAACTTATATTGGGCACGAACTGGCCATCCATAATATCTACATGAAGCCAATCAGCTTCGCTGCTATTAATTATGTCCAAAGCATCGGCAAGGTGTAAAAAATCTGCGGCCAGGACAGAAGGAGCGATTAAATGCGCCATATATATAATTAAGTCGCAAAGGTAATATCATTGACAAGATAGGCCTACATATAGCCAATATTTGTACTATATGTTGTGGATTGCTATCTTGCCCATCTATGAATAAACCAAAAGTGCATATAATTGACCTGGGATTTAAGGGTCAAAGCAATGGAATTGCGGCGTTTCTGATCGAGACCACTCAAGGTCCAATATTGGTCGAAACTGGTCCACACAGTACCCTGGATAACCTGGAGTCGGGACTAAAGAAACTCGGATATAGAATTACTGATATCATGCATGTCTTTATCACCCATATCCACCTGGATCATGCAGGAGCAGCCTGGTGTTTTGCACATCATGGTGCCAGGATTTACTTGCACCCAAGGGGATATCGACATATGCATAATCCTGAACGCTTACTCGCTTCTGCAAAGATGATATATAAAGAAGACATGGACCGACTTTGGGGAACACTCCGACCCATAGATGAAGCCCAATTGAAGACGGTAGAACATCTGGAAACAATTGAACTTTTTGGTCTTTCATTTTGTGCCCACCATACCCCTGGCCATGCACAACACCATATAGCCTGGCAGTTAGGAGACATCATATTCACCGGTGATGTGGCGGGTGTCTCAATAAATCACGGGCCAGTAATCCCTCCCTGTCCACCTCCGGATATTGATAAGGAGTTATGGTTGGCATCTATAGAACATTTGTTAAGTCTTGAGGGAATCAATGAATATTACCTGACTCACTTTGGATGTGTGCTGGCCATTATACCGCATATGAATAAATTGAGACAGGCCATCCTGGATTATACAGGATTTATGGAGCCATATGCCCGGTCAGGCAAAAATGCCGAAGAATGTTTACCTGTGTTCAGCTCATTTGTCAAGAAGTATCTGGTAGAAAATGGTTTGGATGAAAAGGATGCGGAAGCTTATGAAGCTGCCAATCCTTCTGACATGAGTGTATCTGGATTATTGAGATACTGGAAGAAGAAAATGGAAGTGTGAATAATTCAGGAATGCCTGCTGATTAAAAGTTATAGTAATCTCAAAATATTTAGCGTTCTTTTTTGTTTTATAAAATTCAGAGTAACCAGGAATGTCGGTATTTGAGAGACCTCAAATAGTAATCGTCACGAATGTAACGAGATATTTTGTTTTGCCGCCAATTATAATAATGACAAGAACTTAAATCCTTCATTTCTTCAATTTAGAGAAATCTGTTAGTAAAGAATCAAATGTATTTCTGAGCTGATTCTTGTATATACTTGATGCTTTTGAAAATCAAATGAATTTAAAACTGACCTCAAAAACAACCCTCAAAACTGCTGTAGCTGTGAACATGATTCTGCAATATTTTGATGGCAATAAATTCTCTTTTAACTAAAGGGCTCTCTACTGTATACGGGTAAATACCTAAAAAACATAGATATATTGTTAATTATCCAGACCGATCAATTAAAATATCGTATCTTATAAAGACCTACCATATTTTATTTAATTGTATCTAAACGCATCAATTATGAACTCTTCTATACAATTAGTATTTTTCTTTATAATTCTTCATTCACCTTTTCTCGGACATACCCAGCAACAAAATGAAATAATTAAAGGCCCAAGATCGAATGCCTACCTGGCAGAAGAATATGCTCATACTGCGACAGGTAGCGGATTCGTATTCGGAGAAACGAGAATTTCTACTTTAGAAAATCTGAACAGGTTACTTTTGAAGATCCTAAAATTGAAATCAGACGAGAGGAGATTGAAATATTTATTGATACCTATTTAGATGTCATTAACCCGGCCGAAGGAATCCCTTTACAGCTCGCGTTCCATGTTCTTTATGAGTCTGATGATCAGCGTATTTCCAGATCTCAAATCATTTCGCAGATAGAGGCTCTAAATATTCATTTTGGGGAATATGATGATGATTTTTTTCATCCCTCGATTAACAATGATGGTTATGATCAGTTGATTGGAGAAGTTAATCTGTCATTTCAACTGGCAGAAAACTTAGAAGATCCAATAACTTATACTTCTGTTGAAAGAAAAAATTGGTCTATTAATGACGAAATGAAATCTGTGAATACCGGCGGAAAAGACGCTGATAAACCGGAAGCAGTAATTAATATTTGGATAGTAGACCTTGGAGGCCTTAGCCGCGGATTTGCACAAATGCCCGGTGGTCAAAGTGAGACAGATGGAATTGTAATTGATTATCGGTGTGTAGGAATAGATGGGAGTGCCTTGTATCCATACAACAAAGGTAAAACGCTTACGCATCTCATAGCCAATTACCTGAATATACATAGTATTTGGGGTACGGGATTCTGTCGAGATGATGGTGTTGAAGACACCCCTATACACAATGCTCCGAATTACGGATGCCCTACATACAAGCACATTACAACTTGCTCAGATAGAATTGTTCAGGAGATGACAGTCAACTTTATGGATAACAGTGACGATCGCTGCACGAACATGTTTACCAAAGGTCAGCGTAATCGAATCTATGCTAACCTTGTTCCTGGAGGGCCTCGTCATTCTCTCATTGCACCGCGATAAGCATTTCATTAAACTTCCAACCAAAATCTACGACTATGAGATGGGTATATAGTGTTCTTCTTTATGTCTTACTTTTCTGTTCATATTCTTCATCCGCACAACCTATTAATCAGTACGTGAATGATATTGTAATGCCAACACCCAATGCCGCAGCTTTGGGTCAGTATATTGATGTTCCGGTCAATTATTTTACCGGTACGCCTAGTATCAATATTCCCATTTATACCGCTCAAGACGGCAATTTAAAAGATGCCATTTCACTCAGTTATCACGCCTCTGGAATCAAAGCTATTCAGCAGGCCAGTTGGGTTGGGCTAGGTGGAATCTAAATGCCGGGGGGATGGTCACAAGAACAGTTCAGGGGCTTCATGATACCGATGTAGATGGCTATTGGTTTTATGACACCAGGCTTGATTTCTACTCAGGCACGACAGGTTCCTTTATTTCAGCATGTGACCAATTGGGGCCGGATGATGTTTATGTAACAGATATAGCCGATGGCAATTTAGACGGGGAATCGGACATTTACTCATTCACAGTTCCGGGAGGCTACAGCGGCAAATTTGTCATTGATAAAAACAAAAAAGCGAAGCTTATTCCCAGGCAAGACATCAAAATTGAACTAATTTATTCTTCTCCATACATTACTAACATCATTATTACGACTCCTGATGGCGTTGACTATTTTTTTGGTAACACCCTGGGAGGTTCTGAAAATGCCTATGATTTACAAACAGCTGGTGGGGTATCCTACATCGCTAACTGGCACCTAGTCAGAGCATCTTCTTTTGACGGCCTTTATAATATTGATTACAACTATATGTCCGATACTTATGACTACAGGGTGCCCAAGTCAAATACTATTGAATATGCCTATGACAGCGGCTCTGGACAAACTGGAGATAACTTTAATATAAACAACAGTTACTCGACGATTGCTATAAATGGGAAAAAATTAAGTAGTATCGTAACTGAATCAGAAACTATTTCCTTTACCTCTGCCCTTGGACGAAGCGATTTAATAAATAGTGAAGCTCTCGAAAGGATCACCATTAATACCGGTGGTTTCTGTAAGAGATTTGAACTCGATTATGACTATTTCACGGAAGGCACATCAGGCCTTTTAGAGGAAGACTATAAGTTAAAGCTTGATAGTGTACAAGAACGTTCTTGTAATACTTCGGTAACAGACATTCCCGCCTATTCTTTTGATTATTACGGGACAGTACAAAGCAATAGTAAAATATACTTTCCCGGCATGCTATCCAAGCAGACCGATCATTGGGGTTTCTTTAATGGGCAAAGCGGAAATGATTCCAAGTCAATTAATATCCCGTCGACAAAGCTTCTTTCTTGCAGTGGAGTTGAATACACGGAAGGATCAGCAAACAGAAATGTGAATACAACAAAGGTAATCGATGGATCATTAAAAAAGATAACCTACCCTACGGGTGGATCAACCACTTTTGCTTATGAAGCCCACGATGCCCAATTCTATAGCAATACCATCAATCAAACGCTAAAGTTTTATTTAGAAACATGTGGAACCCCAGGGCCAGCGTGTTGTGGCGATAAGGATAGCACAATAACCTCTTCCTTTACAGCATTGGAGGTAAGTGGTTCAGTTACTTTCCATATTGAACTTACCAGAAACGAACAACCACCTCCAGATGATTGCCCTTCTTTTGTCAGCACGGATATTCTGGTCGTCCTAGCAGGAGACACGATTGGTTCTTTGGGATTCAATCTTGAGACCGGAGAGAATTACAAAGAGTTTGAGGATATATCGATTGATGAATTAGTTGGATATAACAATTTGATGTCTGGTGTAAATTACACATTCATCCTTAATACCACCAATGGGCGAGCTCAATTCAGAGTCCATACAGCAGAATTCGGACTCGACACAAAAGATGTAGGAGGAATAAGAATTCAAGAGATTAAGCAACATGATGGCATAGATGCTTCTCGCGATATCCTCTATCAATATGAATATCTTGATCCTGCCAATCCTGCAGAATCAAGTGGTTTGTTGTTGGGAGAGCCCACCTATGGATACAAGTATCAAGGAACAGCCGGACCAAATGGAGGTAGTTCTTCCCTTTGCTTACTGCATTTTTCTGACACTCCTTCGGTTCCTCTGGGAGATTTTGAAGGACATCATATCGCCTATAAGCATGTGAAGGAAATCCATGTAGGAAATGGCCATAAAGAATTCAAATACAATCTAAGTATCAGCAATGCCTATTATGAAGCTGTGGGTGGGAAATACATGTCCCTTCCTATTCCTTTAGATAAATCCAAAGGCTTTCTTCTAGAGTCCTCAATTCATCATAGCGTCTCAACCCCAAACCTCATTCAGAAAACAACTAATTCACCGACATCAGAGCCAGATAGCGCAGTAATTGGCGTCTTGGTTCGCGCTCAAAAAACAAACTGTCAAATTGGAGGAATCAATGGTCACACTTTTTGGCGACAGTATGCTCTTGAAACTGCGCGAAAAGCTCGTTTGGAACAAGAAATTACTTTTCTGGATGGTGTGAGTACTACCACCTCATATACATATGATAGCCTGGATCGTTTTACGCCTGTTGTTGCTTCGACAATGACTAATAGTGATGGCAAGAAATTTTATACTCTTTACACCTATCCTCATGATGTAACCGGAACAGCTAATAATGCTTTAATCACTCACAATATTATTGCTCCACTTCATACTGAACAACGTGTAGGAGACATCATTACTACTGCAACAAAAACCGATAAACTTTATACAGAATACTCTTTGTTTACAACAGCAAATGGTTCATTCCCATATCCAAGCAGGTATGCAAGAGATGAGGTTACCTGGTCACCAGGCTACGACACAAGTGCATCTAATATTACGTTGGCCACTATCGGATCATATGACAATAGCACAGGCAATCCAAGCTCGGTCACTATAGATGGATGGGAAGATCTAAACTATACCTGGAATACGAATGGCACAATGCAAACAAAGGAATTCGAAGGATTTCAAACTCGTTACAAATATCATGGTTCTTCGAGACTCCTATCGGGAGTAAAAAATATCGATAACACGAGTCATGGTTTTGAATACGATGAAGTAATGCGGTTGAAGACCATACGAGATAGCTGCAGAAATAAACTCACGACATTAGAATACAATTTTGGAAGTCCATCTGGTGGTAATTTTATTAAAACTACAATTGATTATGATCAGGTCGTCAATAGTAATTTGAATTTGATAGTAGATCGCCAATATGTCGATGGATTAGGCAGACCCACCCAATACGTAAAAGAAAAACAAGGCCCTACCGCTACACAGGATATTTATAAAGTTACCAATTATGATAATCGGGGACGCCCCATGTACGAGACTGAACTTACAGCACTTACTGATCAGAATGGAGCATATCAAAACGAAACAACTTCTAATACATGGGATAAACTGACCTATACATACGAAGCCAGCCCCCTCAATCGCCCCATTTCTACAATTCATACAGCATGGCCCTATCGTGATAGCATTTACTATGGTTCAAATTCTATTATAATTGATGGTCTTGGCATGAGTCAATTATTTGAAATAATTCAAGTGGATGGTGATGGAAGAAGATCTATAGCATACAAAGACAAAAGGGGCAGATTGATCGCGTCCTCTCTCACAGGTGAAAATGGAGCCTTACCTTTGACGACGATCAGTCGCTATGACGATAAGGACCGGCGCACTATGATTATTCCTCCGGGTGCTATATCAAGTGATGCCAATCTAATCTATACGTATCAATACTATGGGAATGATTTAATTCAATTCAAAAAGATTCCGGATAGAATGAAAATCGAGTACCGGTACAATAACCGCGATCTACTCAATCATTATCAGGATGGTTTTTTAAAAAGCCGAACATTAAAGCCTTGGCTTGCAACCAACTATGATGCTTATGGACGACCGCTTAAGACTGGATACAGCGATGATCAAGGAAATAATTTATCAAGTGACCCAACTATTATCGACATTGATAGATTGTCCGTTACCACTTATTACCAGCCGACGGATACGCACAAAGACAAGATAGAAACATACGAGGTTGCAATCCTTGAACCCAACGGTAATTTAAATTCAGAACTCCTTAGTTCAGAATATGTATATGATAAATGTGGACGAGATTCGATCGTAAAATCAGAAACACTTCTTTCATTAACCAATATAAATAACCTTACGCACCAATATCTTTATGATGGTGCAGATAATCTACTCGTTGATGAACACAGGCAACTCATATTAGGCAATCATAATTTTGATGTCGTAAGAACAGTTGATTTTGCAGGGAGGCCAGAATTTGTTCATCAAACTTTTGATGGATTAGGAACTCAAACTATTTCTAAAACAACCTATACCGAGAAAAATCAAATAGCCAGTCATCAACTAGGCCTTGTCTCGGGGAACAACTATTTGCAGTCCTGTGACTACACTTATAGGGGTAATAAATTTCTAAAGAAAATTAACAATGTTCTGCCTTCCAATAATGATTTATTTCATTTGGAGCTTAAATATGATACGATCTTATCAGCATCAGAAGGGCATATTCAAATGAATGGAAATATCGCCCAGGTGCTCTCACAAGTGACAGGAATTGATAGACAAAGTTTTGGATTAAGATATGACGAATACAATCGATTGAAATATGCATTCTACCGCACTTTTAACAATGGAGGCGGATTCGAGTCTCTAAATGACTATAACACTTCCTATACCTATGATGAAAGGGGAAATATTAAGACCTTGGTTAGGAACGGTCTATATCCTGAAGATTCAGTCTTTGAAGAAGGGCAAATTGATAACTTGATGATAAGTCATATCTCAGGCACGAATAAAATCAACACTATAGTTGACAATGGAACTTCTCCTCAAAAATCTCGCGGAGCTAAGAGCAGTAATGGAAATTCCTATGGCTATGATGACAATGGTAACATCATATTTGATCCGACCAGGGAGGATTCAATTACTTATAATCATCTTAATCTTCCCTCCAAAATTGACTTCCTTGATGGCAGAATAATAGAGTTCACTTATGACACTGATGGAAGACAACTTCGAAAAGAAGCCAAGCAAGGTCTTGCATCGATCGAAAATAGATATTACATTGACGGAGCTGAGTATAAAGATAATCAGTTGGTACAGCTAATGCATGATGAGGGAAGAGTTGCGAAATCTGAACCCTGTGATCAAAATCAATATATAGGAGGTATCCTTGACAATACTGATCAATATCACGGCGATCATATTATA
>JAJCYJ010000247.1 GCA_029262975.1 Saprospiraceae bacterium | reverse complement strand
TTATTGTATATCTAAGTAAACTCTTAGGAAAAGATGAAAACTTCTTGTTGTATAAATTACAGGGTCGAATTTATACCAAATATCAATAAAGTCAACACATATCATAAAAAAATCTTGAGGTAAGATAGGCGTCTTCCTTGGATTCTAATTGATTTCGGATATAAGTGTTTGAATATCAAATAGGTAACTAGGAACAAGTCGATGGAATTCTTAAATGTTAATGATTACAAATGTTATCCACTTAAAGTTTTTTATGCACATACGATTACTTTCTCTGGCAATTCTGCGAGAGCATAAACCAGGTGTATATGAAACTGCGCATGTAATTATTCAAAGTGCCGAATCCTTTCATTTGATAAAAGGCTGATGTAAGTCTATAATTCCCTGCAATGGGGCAAATGCTGGAACTGTGTTCCTGGTTAAAGTCTACAGGTGGATTTTTTCCATAAGAATAGATGCACCAGTGACCAAGTAAAAGAATTAAGTCTCTATCGGGATTTGACATGAGTTTCGGGTGAGGATCAGTTGCCAAGCGACTTGTTCTCAAGAGCTCATGGGCTTTAAAATTTTATTCATAATCATTTAAAAAAGACTTGAAATGGCTCAAAAAATGAGTAAAAAAGCTAGTACCGCGGTTGTAAGAAAAACAGCTGAAGAGCAGAAAGCAAAAAAGAAGGCTCAGCGGACTTCGAAAGTAGCAACCTCGACTACTGTAAATACTGGTAAAAAGGGAGCAAAAGCTAAAAGCAATCTGCCACAAGCTAAAAAGAGCAAATAACAAAGGAATCACTTAAAGTATTAAGCGGACCTCATATTTGTGTTAATACTCGTGGGACTTCAGACAAAAGGGGCTTGAAAACTTATGGTTTCTAGTCCCTTTTGATCTTTTATTGCTGCACAGGACCTCTTAGGTTAGAGAGAAGATAAATGAGCATACATAATATGTTTTCTTAAAAACCTTTTATAATGCATTGATATGAAATATTATTATGTTCATTTATTATTCTAAGAATTGCCCCTTGTAAAGAATATAATAAGGGCATATTATAGATCGAACAATAATACTTTGAATCTTTTATAACATCTGAATTTAATGATAGATACTACGAATATTGAGTTAAGCTTTCTGACGATTGATGACTATCAGGAATTAAAAGAAGCTATGATCGAATCATATACTTCCATGCCTGATGCTCATTGGAAAGAGCATCATATTGAATCTCTTATTTCTTTATTTCCAGAAGGTCAAATTGTTATAAAAGTCAACAATGAAATAGCCGGATGCGCACTTTCGATAATTGTTGATTACGATAGCTTCGAGGATCTGCATACGTACAAAGAAGTAACTGGTACTTATACCTTCGATACGCATACATCAGACGGTAATATGCTTTATGGCATAGAGGTATTTGTCAAACCTGATTTTCGAGGTCTTCGGTTGGGTAGAAGGATGTATGATTATCGAAAAGAACTCTCTGAGAAACTCAATCTTAAGGGAGTTGCATTTGGAGGTAGGATACCAAACTATCACAAATATGCTGATCAAATTTCCGCCAAAGAATATATTGCCAGGGTCAGGAGGAAAGAAATCTTTGATCCGGTTTTGAATTTTCAAATTTCCAATGATTTTCATCCCGTAAAAATCATGAAGGAATACCTGGAAGACGATGTAGCTTCTAATGATTATGCTGTGTTGTTAGAATGGGACAATATCTATTATAGAAAGCCTTCTAAAAAAGCCGCAACAAGAAAAAAAATAATCCGCCTCGGCCTGATTCAATGGCAGATGAGGCCTTACAAAAATCTGGATGATCTTATGCAGCAGGTTGAATTTTTTATTGATGCTGTATCGGGATACCGTTCTGATTTCGCACTTTTTCCAGAATTCTTCAATGCCCCGCTGATGTCAGAGAATAATCATCTCTCAGAACCAGAAGCTATACGGGAGCTGGCTAAATTTACTTCGACAATCGCACGCAAATTTTCTGAATTGGCCATTGCCTATAATATTAATATCATTTCGGGCAGTATGCCGGAATTGGTCAATAATAGATTGTATAATGTAGGCTACTTGTGCAAACGAGATGGTTCAACTGAGAGATACGAAAAACTACATGTCACACCTGATGAAGCGAAGGTATGGGGTATGGAAGGTGGCACACAATTGAAGACTTTTGATACCGATTGTGGTAAAATCGGCATCCTTATATGTTATGATTCTGAGTTCCCGGAATTAAGCCGACTCCTCGCTGAGGATGGAATGGATATATTATTTGTTCCGTTTTTAACAGATACGCAGAATGGTTATTCGCGCGTCCGTAATTGCGCCAGGGCCAGGGCTATTGAAAACGAGTGTTATGTAGCAATAGCCGGAAGCGTAGGCAACCTGCCTAAAGTCCATAATATGGATATTCAGTTTGCTCAATCTATGGTATTTACACCTTGTGATTTCGCCTTTCCCACTAATGGAATAAAGGCCGAAGCCACACCTAATACAGAAATGATTCTAATTGCGGATGTTGACATAAACTTATTGAGAGAATTAAATCAATTTGGAAGTGTAAGAAATCTTAAAGATAGACGCGTGGATATCTTTTCTCTTACAAAGCAATCATAGATTTTGTAAGATTTTGGTCAAGTTAAATTTTGATTTAGTCCATTTGGACCCTGACATCTTACGCTATAATGTAGCTGTCAAAATACTGTCATTTAAAGAATCCTAATTATTGACTATCGTATAAAACGGATATCTTCCGTGCCAAATGCCTGATTTGATAGGTGAATGAATTGTTTTCATTTGTCCAATTGGACTTTTTTGTTATGGAAATAAAGAACATGAATTATACGACACCAATTGATGTGATAATTAGTCAGACTGAAAATACCTATGATTGGGTAAACAAAATTCTTAGTACAACTCCGGTAGATAAATGGGAAGTCTGTCCAGAGACCATATCTTCTCATATATGTTGGCAAGTTGGTCATCTGATTATAAGTTGTTATTATCATTCTATTGAAGTGATTGTGGGGCATAAAGTTGAAATATTGCGTGAGGTTCCGATAAAAAAGTATTCAGAATTATTCGGATATAACTCAATTCCTCAAAATGCAATCGGGAAGATTAAAATCGAAGAGCTCCAAAAAGACTTACGCTATATTCAAAAAGAATCATTGCACGTTATTAAATCATTATCTAACGAACAACTTCTTGAAACATTGATACAAAGCAATCCTCCTCATCCGGTTGCAACTAATAAGCTTGAAGCCCTGGATTGGAATAACAAACATACAATGTGGCATTGCGGTCAAATCGGAATTATAAAACGGATTATTGATAAACGATATGATTTTGGATTAGAGGTTTAGCTATTTATAAAGAGCTGTTAGGTAATATTCAATAATCCGAAATCAATCAAGCCATTTCCCAGAATAGTAGTGCGCTTCTGCCATTGGTGACTGTGACAAAACACCCTCTCAATTATTTAATTAAATCTTCTCGATTATTATTTATCTTGGTAATCCTGAATACTAAAAAATGGCCCGACGTTCAATAAATAGTGAGCGCATATTTTTCAC
>JAJCYJ010000246.1 GCA_029262975.1 Saprospiraceae bacterium | reverse complement strand
GGCAAAACAGAATTGGCCAAATCTCTTGCCAAAGTTTTATTTGATGATAAAAACGCGTTAACAAGAATTGATATGAGTGAATTCCAGGAACGTCATTCTGTTTCAAGACTTGTTGGGGCCCCTCCGGGATATGTTGGTTATGACGAAGGAGGCCAATTAACCGAAGCTGTAAGAAGGAAACCTTATTCCATCATTCTTCTTGATGAAATCGAGAAAGCGCATCCCGATGTTTTTAACATTCTATTGCAAGTATTAGATGACGGAAGATTAACAGACAATAAAGGACGGGTTGCCAATTTTAAGAATACGATTATCATTATGACTTCTAATATGGGGGCTCCAACGATTCTTGAAAATTTTGAAGATCTACAAAACGTTGATGAAAAGCATAGGTCGGATATTATTGAGACTACAAAAGTTGAGGTCTTTGAAGAACTCAAAGAATCTCTTCGCCCGGAATTTCTAAATCGGATTGATGAGAAAATAATGTTTCTTCCATTAAACAAGAGCGAAATAAAAGAGATTGCTGAACTCATGTTACGCAGTATAAAGGGCAATTTACGAGATAGAAATATGTCGATAGAACTGGACGAAAGTGCAATGGATCTTCTTGCCGATTTGGGATACGATCCTCAGTTTGGTGCAAGACCTCTGAGTCGGGTAATTCAAAAGGAGATAATAAATGAACTTTCAAAGTATATTCTCTCTGGCAAGGTATCAGATGGAGATTTAGTAAAAGTAAGTACGGATGCCCGCGGATTCATATTTGTTGTTGTAGAAGGAGTAATAGAAGAGGAGGAATAATCAGGTTTCACATGTCTTTTTTGATAATTTGATTGTAATGTATAAATTCAAGTTATTTCTTTAATTATCAATCTTATTAAAATGGACATGAAAAAATACATAGTTGAATTCATTGGCACCTTTTTTTTAGTACTGACAATTGTCTGTTCAGTAAATACACTTGGCGATAATGGTTTTGTTGCCCCTTTAGCGATTGGCTCAAGTCTAATGGTTATGATCTATGCAGGAGGTCATATTTCAGGAGCTCATTATAACCCTGCGGTTTCATTAGCTGTTCTCATCCGGGGTAAGATGGAAAAGGTCGATTTTATACCCTACATTATTGCCCAGGTTTTGGGTGCAGGTATTGCCGCCTTTATTGCATCCAAAGTATTTGGTTACGTAGGCAATCCTACCTCCATTGAAATAGGGCCAGCAATCCTGGCTGAAATTTTAGGGACATTTGCCCTCGCCTATGTAATCCTGAATGTTGCTACGACTAAAAGCACTGAGGGAAACTCTTATTATGGGCTTGCAATAGGATTTACGGTTACAGGAATGGCCTATACTTTAGGTGGGATTTCTGGAGGTGCTTTTAATCCTGCCGTCGCAATCGGTATATCGATATCAAACATGGCTGCCTGGTCTAATATCTGGGTATATTTATTAGGATGTTTTGCAGGTGGTGCCTTAGCTGCGGTCGTATTTCGTATTACTTATGGAAAAGGGGATTGACTTAAAAAGGCATACAAATTAAAAAGCCCGATCAAAATGAATTGATCGGGCTTTTTATTTGTCCTGAATGATACCAATAAGGGCATCAAAAAAAGAAATACTTATTATCCTTCCAACTTAAATGTGGCTGGGAGTGTATAAAGTACGCGAACAGCTTTACCTCTTTGTTTTCCAGGTGTCCAACCTTGAGGAAGGCTGTTCATCTCATTGATAACTTTTAGTGCAGCTTCTCCACAACCGGCGCCAATATCTCTTACAATTTTAGCATCCGTTACTTTACCATTCTTTTCAACAACGAAGCGTATAAATACACGACCTTCAACACCATTTTCTCTTGCAATAGCAGGATACTTGATATTTCCCTGAATGTATTTAATTAAAGCTTCATCTGAGCAAGCTTTATCAGAGCAACCTCCGAACAATGGCATCTGCTCTACCACTTTAAAGATCTCATCCACTTCAGGCTCTGGCGGAGGTGGAGGGGGTGGAGGTGGTGGAGGTGCTGCCTCTTCCTTTGGAGGGGGTGGCGGCTCCTCAAATACTGTTTCTTCTTCAACTGTCTGATCTTCAAACTCTGGTTGTTCTTCTTCTTCGATTTCCTCCTCCGGAACTTCCTCAATCACCGGTGGTGGTGGAGGAGGTGGTGGCGGTGGTGGTTCTGCTGTACGTGGTGGTTCAATTTCTATCTCTTCATCCACATCTAGACTATATTGAGAGACATCAATGTTCTTCTCATAATTAGTCCAGCTAAAACCAAGAACTGTCATCGCTAATGCTGATGCCAATCCCAATCGAAACAAAGTACCACTGTGTCTGAAGACATCCACGTCGGGGTACTTAACTCTTGCTTTGAGAGGAGAAGCGAAGGATTTTCCTTCATATTTCTCGCCCATGTTCTCTTTGTTGCCAAACATGTTTCTCAATACAAAAATCAAGGCCAGAATTAATACTGCTATAGCGATAAAGCCTATCAGTACCTGTGATCCTGTTAATGCGATATCCATAACCTATGATTTGTTTTCGATGAAATAATTGCTGCTCATTAGATGAGCGAGCATAATAATAGTAATATTCTTTAGAATGGTCAAGGGACTCAGTTTTATTCTTTTGATTATATGCAAGATTTTTAAACGTATTCCCATTATTAATAACATGACTTCTTATTCAAGCTTGAAAGAAAATGGTAGTGTCATGGCCACATTCACTAATTTATCTTCGTGTCTTCCTGGGGTCCATTTGACATCCAGATCATTCATATTTTTGACAAGGCTTGCTGCAGCTTGTCCACAACCAGCACCAATATCTTTGGCAATATAAGTGTTTGAAACGGTACCATCAGTTTCCACAATAAATTGAATGAATACTTTTCCTTCTACAGTCTCGGATTTCGCTTTTTCTGGGTACTTTAAATTATCGTGGATATACTGAATCAATTTTTGATTAGAACATTCCCAGGTCGCACATCCTCCAAACAATGGTAGCTGATCGACCTTCTTCAGGGCTGTCTCAAAGGCAGCTGGCTTTT
>JAJCYJ010000245.1 GCA_029262975.1 Saprospiraceae bacterium | reverse complement strand
GACATTCGTATCTGTATCCCCGATTTTAATCATGGTCAATGGGATGCCTAAAGTCTCTGCTGCGATCTGGGCCATTTTTGTGTTGATACCCTGACCGCTTTCTACACCACCGTGTTGTACTAACACTGAACCATCTGCTGCATAAGCAATGACATAGGCTCCACCCTGGTTCAATGTTCCACGGGGTCCTGTATAGGATACTCCATATTTTAAGGGTATCATTGAAATGCCCTTTTTAACCCATTTGTTCTTTTGGTTGAATTCGATAACAGCATCTCTTCTCTTTAAGTATTCTGATGAATTTTTGAGACTATTCCAGACTTTTTGAATATCACAATATTTCAATCCTTGTAGGTAATGTGTAAAGTTGTAAGATGTATTACTATATTCTTCAAGCGTCAACATATCTGCCTGATCGAGGTTGACTTTAATATCTTTTAATCCATCTTCAAAAGCTTGTCTGTTAGGAAAGTTTATATTTTTAATTTTCTGAAGTTTTCTAATTAATGATCTTTCGAATTTATAATATAACATCACATCCAAAGTGAGATTTGTAATTTCAAAACCTTTCCATTCGTAATGTCCGTTTTTGTATAAGTTTAAAAATCTTAATTCTTGTGGGTCCAGGTTGAGTTCGTGTGCAATATGTTCGATTACAGTTTCTACGATATTTATACATTAGACAGTGCCAAAACTTCTAAAAGCCGTATTACTTACAGAATTGGTTTGACAGACTTGACCATTAGCTTGAAAAGTATCTATTTGGTATGTGTTATCACTATTCATTAATGCGAGATCCATCACTGGAAAGGACACATCATACGTGCATCCACCGTCGGAGAAAAAGTCGATCTTTAGTCCTTTTATAATGCCATTTTTATCGTATGCTGCGTGGTATCGTCCTTCGAAAGCATGTCTGTTTCCACACATGATAAAATTAGTGTTGCGATCCAATACCAAACGAACTGGTTGCCTGATTTTGTGTGCTGCGAGAGCTGCCGCTGTGCTATTGAATCGGCTTCTTGTTTGTTTCCCACCAAATGCTCCGCCATCCCGACGGACAATAATTCTAATGTTATTTACTGGGACACCCAGGACGCCGGCTGCTATAGATTGATTATCAGCCAGTGTCTGTGTAGAAGTATAAATCTTCATAGATTTATTTTCATCTGGAACTGCTAATGTGGCCATCGTCTCAAGATAGAAGTGATTTTGAAAACCATTTTTCTGCACACCGCTAATGACATCATATCCATCTAATTTCTTTGTAGGATCTTTCAACCATTTTTTATCACTGCCAGGTCTTGTAATGGTAGGAATGTGTGTAGTCGTAGGGGACGAGGCCGGATCTTGTGGGAAAAATCTTTTTTTGGCAATTGCTTCATCCAGATCTGTCACAGCTTTCTTCTGATTAAAGACGATACATTTAGTTCTGATAAATACAGCAATATCTCTTGCCAATTGTTGATTCTGTGCAACAACTAATCCGATCGGAGCTCCAATACAATTTAATTCCTGAGGGTGAAAATATTTTCTTTCTTCCGCGAGAATTGAATTAGGAATAGTATCATCAAGACTAGGTACAAAAATTGGATCATCGCCGCCGATACCTACCCAATTAGATTCCGTAACTGGAATATCTGCATAGGTTACGTAATCCGTAAAGCCTCTATACCAATCCTTCAAAAATTCTATTAATCGCGCTGTACTTATCCGCGTTCCCTTATTTGAATTTGCAGTCGTAACGGGCTGCTGATAGTAATAGGTGCCGTGAGACACCAGGCTATAAACAAATGCAGCTTCTTGCGTCTCTGGAGGGCGTTCCATATCATGAGCATATTTAGCTTCCCCTGATGCCTGCATAAATGCAGAAAGTTTTACAACAGGTGCTGATACCGGAAGTTCATCGGCATAGCTATTATAGATCTGCTGTCCAGTGGATATTGGTCGATTATAATCTTGGCCAGCGCTCATTATAATTTTTCCAACCTCAGATGGATTTATTGTTGATGCTATCTGGATAAAAAATTTGTAAAATAATGTTTTGGCCAGGGATTTTCTGTAATCCCAGGTAGTGCCATCTATTTCAAGGGGTTTTTGATCAGGGCCTGCTGGTGGTTCGTATTGTCGAAGTTCTTTATCGATCGAATTCAAAGCTTCTGTCAGTGTTTTAGAATTCCATTTTTTATTGATTAGAATTTTTGCAGTATTCGGCAAATCAATGAGAAAGAACGGGTTACTTCCGTGTGGGGCCTTTGATGCTTCAAAAGCAGATTTAATACCGTTGTAAACTAGTAATGCTCTTGTCACTTCTTTTGACTTAGTAAAAGAGACACTGTACCCACTATTAACAATGGCGTGTGAGTTTTGATTTCGTTCGCGAACTTTATAAGTGTTTATATAAGTGTTTCGATCATTAAAGGGGATATGTATTGATTCATAAACAGCATCAACTGGTAATTCGGCATAAGTTGGGATATTCAAAAGTTCATATTCTTTACGTCCTTCAGACCAGGATATCATCATTGTCGCTCCCAATGTCGCCAGCACCATATGCATATCCGAAGTAAATCCCAGGTTTACACTCATATAAATATTCCCTGCCAGGCTACCTACGTTACGCACCTGGACATTCGCTACTACACGTATATGATTTCTCAAAGCTTCCAGCCCCCTTTCTTTTGGTGAGACCCTTGCTCCAATAACGTCATCCAGAAGTTCGAGTAATTTTGAAATTGTTACATTTGCTCCAATAACTAAGCCTGCTTTTGAAACTTGTATTTTGTGTAATTCTTTGATTGAGCTTACGTCTACGAGATACTTTGGATCTAACGCGTTTTCTTCGTAAACTGCCCTTGTTTTATAAATTCCAATTGATGAGTTACCATCAAGGAGTTTAAAGTTTTCCGAGTTGCTCCCATACTTTAATTTTAATTTATAGACGTCTTTCAAAGTAACTGGTCTGAAATAATTATATCCGCCTTTGCTGATGTGTATGGGTTGCGGATTTTTCATATAATTTATAAAATCCGATGGTGGTTTGTATTTTTTGAATGGAGTAATAGGGGCGCTGTAATTAGGATCGATGCATATCTCAGGCTGTATTTTAGGGGCTGTATAATTTATTGCAAATTCTTTTTTAAATCCTTCCAGAATGGGTCTGTATCCTGTACACCGACAGATGTTGCCATCAAAATGATCTTCAATTTCCTTTTCAGTAGGCTTGGGATTATTTTGCAAGAGACTATACATATTCATTACAAATCCCGGTGAACAATAGCCACATTGTGATCCGTTGTTGGCAGCTAATGTATATTGTACTCGATCTAATTTAGTCTTCACACTGCCTATACCCTGAGTGGTAGTAATGGTCGAACCATCTAATGAGCATAAAGGTCTTATACAAGAATTTACTGCTCTCTTTTGTAATTTTCCGCTGGCATTATCAAAAGATGTCATCATTACTGTACAAGCGCCACATCCTGCTTCACCACATACTAATTTAGTCCCACCCTTGTTAGTAACGGGATCATGTAAATAATCGATTAATAGGGTTGAAGGAGATACATCTTTTAATTGTACTTCTTTACCATCTAATATAAAATTGATATCACTTTTATATGATAAGCGCCCAGCATTTAGTGTATTGAGAAAGAGATCATCGAAAGCTGCTCCTTCGACTGATAAACATACACGTACAGGATTGCCCTTTTTTTCATCAATTAGAATTTGCCCTGAAAGATCATTATTTCTTGTATCAATTCTAAGAGGCATTATCTTATATTGACCAAGTTCTGGTTTTGTTAATAGTGCTGAAGCGAGCGAGTCCCAAAAGTAGAAGTTTCCGGATTGTAGAAAATCAATATTCTTCTGTAAGGCTTCAAATATAAATTCGGCGGCGGGAGTATACTTATTTTGTAGTATTCTAAAATAAAAATCTTTTGTAACTGGTGCGAAGCGTGTGGCATCTAATGGAACTAATGTAATATTGACACCCGACTTAAAAACGACATCTGCGGCGACCGGATCAAGATAGATATTCCATTCGGAGACAATATTATTGATAGTAGGATCAACTTCGTACACATTACCGGGAACCTCTAATGCCCCACCCATAATATAAATTCGTTCAATCTTATCTATAAGATCTGGTCGAGCATCCAGTAGTACTCCAATATTAGTAAGTGGACCGATCGCAACAATTGAAATCTTTGTTTTACTGGTTTCTAAACATTCAATCATAAACTCAATGGCATTAGGATATGGTTGATTTGAATTATGATATTTATCGGGTAGCTCAATACCATAAAGATTGTCGACGGGTATCCTTATATCTGCAGGAAATGCATGGTTATACTGTAGAGGTGTAGAAAGTCCTTTAGCGACAGGAATGTCCGGTTGTCCTCCTATCGAAAGTATATTCAGGGCATTTTGTGAACCTGGTTCAAGATGTGCTGCTCCTGTACCTACTATTGTGATGCCACGAACCACAATTTGTTTGTGGCCAAGTAAATATAAAATAGCCATCCAGTCATCTATATTTACATCGGTATCAATTATAACGGAAGTTAACCTGGATAGTCTAGTGTTTGACATATGTTGAAGGGTTGATAGTGAAAAAAGTAAATTCTATTATTAATAGAATATTTATCAATATATGGAAAATGTAATGCATAAGTAAAGGGACCGTCCATAGTTCAATAAATAAATTAACAATCAGGTAGAATTACCTAATAATTTGTTGATTCTGAAAATGAAAAATTAATCTTTCTAATTGTCAATCGTGTGTAGCATTTTATTATAAACTAAGGCTTGATGTATTAATCGAACTTAGGACTTGCATGGATTAATATTTCAGGTATAAATACCTGTTTTAAGTTTTCATTATTAATTAACCATCGTATAATTTTCTAATCTGATTATAATTTCTTATTTAGAAAGCAGAAAGTTCAATCAGTCACCAACCAAAAAGAATGCCCAAGCGAAGAGATATTCTTGGCGCTGGAATAACAGCGTTAGGAGCGTCGGTTGTTTTCACAACTTGCAAAGAATCCAAGGCTCAGTCTAATCCGTCTGAAGATATGCTCAAATATTTGTGTGTACCCGACGGAATTCCTGATCCGCTAGAAGTCGCCCCCAGCCCGAATGCGGAACGCTTCAAGGCTAAACTTTTTGTCCCTCCGATAAAAGTGCCAATGTCAGAGCCATTAAATCCTCCGGCTAATCCTGAAGCACACCAATTATATTCAGAATTCGAGCCACGAAAGTTTTATGAAATTTTAGAAACTGAAATTAAGTGGGTTTATCATCCTGATCCCCCGTATGATCAAGGAAGCTATTCATGGGGTTTTGATAATATTACTCCCGGGCCCACATATCATGCTTATTACGGTGAACCTGTACTTGTAAGAAGAATTAATTCACTTCCTCCTATTGGAGTCAGCAAGGTTGTCTGGGCTCTGCCTTCTACAACAGCGCATTTGCACAATGGTCATACGGCTTCTGAAAGCGATGGTAATCCACAGGATTGGATAGATCCCGGTGAATTCTGGGACCATCATTATGGTAATTTTCCTTCGGGAGGTGCATCCTTACCCAGAAGGAATTTGACTGAAAAATTAACGGAGGAGGAAGAAGAAGTCAACCGTGAAAAGTTAACCACCCTTTGGTATCATGACCACAGACTGGATTTTACAGCGGCTAATGTTTATGCTGGTTTGGCGGGATTCTATTTGTTATTTGATGAGGAGGATTCTAATAATGAAAATGACCCGAATCCAAAAGCATGGAGACTGCCAAGTGGCAAATACGACGTACCACTATTATTTCATGATGTACAATTTGACAGTAATGCCGGGATTGTATTTAATAGCTTTTTCACAGATGGCTGGCTTGGAGATCAGGTAACTGTAAATCGAAAGATTCGACCTTTTCATGAAGTGGAAAGAAGAAAATATCGATTTAGAATATTGAACGGAGGGCCATCGAGGTTCTATCAGTTTTTTCTCCGTAAAAAAGGAGGCGATTATATTCCTTTTGTTGTAATTACCGGGGATGGAAACATTCTTCCCCAACCAGTCAGAGCAGAGAGCATATATCTCAGTGTCGCACAACGATATGATATTATCATAGATTTTTCTGAGTTTGAAGATGGAGATGAAATTATTCTTGAAAATCATTTAGAACAAACTAATGGTAAAGGTCCGACAGGGCGTATGCTACAAGTGCCAGATGGTGTCCTATCTTTTAAAGTAAAAGGTCCGGTTGTAGAAGACCCCAGCCGTGTTCCTGAAAGATTTCGCCCCCTGCCAAAGATTGATTTAAGTGAAGTCGTACGTGAGCGTTTATGGGTCTTTGACTATGTTGGTGGCTTGTGGACAATCAATGGTAAAATTATGGATCCTAACAGAATCGATGCTGGAATAGATCACAACTCGGCTGAGATTTGGACATTTAGAAATGGTGGCAATAATTGGTCACACCCGGTACATTGTCATTTCACAGAATTTTTAATACTAGAGGTAAATGGCAAACCGTACAATCCATCTTATATTAATTCACTTGATGGGATACAGCATAAGTTTATAAAGGCTCTTGGCACAGATGATGATCCAGTCGTGCCTGTGTTCATGGGTGGTCCGAGAAGAGATGTGGCCACCTTGCTGCCCAATGATGAAATAAAAGTATTTATACGCTTCAAAGATTTCTTTGGAAAGCATGTTATGCATTGCCATAATGTAGTACATGAAGATCATGCTATGATGATAAGATGGGATATGGTTGAACCGGGACTTGGATTTGATGGTCCCGTAGATGCCTTTGATTTTTATAACGAGAAAAGACCTCCTTCGCATATAGAGCCTCGGCCGGGTCAGGCTACTTATCAAAGCTCTGATGAGCAAACGAATTTTGAAAATGAAAGTGGTCAATTTGAAAATGGCACTAAACTCAAATAAAGAACTATGACCAATAAGAGAAGGGATGCCTTAAAAAGGATCGCATTGTCTACAGCGGCGTTAGGCATAGTTGCTTCGCCAGTTGTGGCCAAGACAGCGGCGACTATTGACGATTGCAATTGTCTGTTTCCACATAAAGGCCCAAAGGCAGCTTACTTTACTAATGCCCTTGTACAGACACATGATAAGGGTCGCGTTCTTTTTTATAATGATCTTTTAGCAGATAAAATTGTACTAATAAATTTTATGTCTATTGATACAGATCCGATCTATAGGTCTACACAAAAACTCATTCAGGTTCAAAATATCCTGGGTGAACAGCTGGGGAAAGATTACTTTATATATTCTATAACTGTCGATCCGATAAAGGATACTGCTTCGAGTTTGAAAAAATTTGCTGATGATAATTTTGTAAATAGTGGGTGGTCATTTATTACCGGGAGTGAAGAGGTGATCAATGGTTTAAAACAGCGATTTTTTTATCGAAATATTACCCAACGTCACCGTCATCACGATGACCAGGATTGCTCATTCGGACTGATGCGCTATGGCAATGAGAAGGTGGGCCTGTGGGGATCGGTACCTCACAGTTCTCCTCCGGAATGGATTACGAAAAGATTACAATGGATTACATCCGGTCAAAAGCCAGAAGGCAAACCCAAGAGAAGAGGACCACAAGTTATTGTAAAGGGTAAGCCTTGGTTATATGATTCTGGGAATTATCCGATTTGATTAATCAAGCAACATTAACAATGAAGATAAAAGTAATAATGATAATCGGTTTATTGGTTTTGCTCATGGGAGCTGCATTTATAGCTTGCCACCAGGCCAGGTCAGAAGCTCAAATAACAGACTCCAGAGATAGCAATAATGCACAGGCAGGTATCAGACCTCAACTTGCACCAACCACGGTACGCACTTCTGCAGATGGAGTCACTACTTACTTTTCAACGGGTGAAAGTCTTTTTAAAGAAAGCGATCCATGGCTAAACCCGCCCGGCACAAACCTCCTTCCTAATATTTTCACTAATGTGCTTGATATCGATGGCAATGAAATTGAAAATACACTACCGTCTACACCCACTGTGCCCTATAATCTACATGATGGAGATCCAAAAGTGACGCGCATAAATGCTATTTCTCCGACCGATGATTTGCAAAACCTCCTAAATAGAGTAATGACTCAATTGGATGAAAATGGAAAGGCAGAAGATATCATTTACAACTTGCAGTTTGGTATAGATATTCTTGAAGGCAATCCTATAGATGACAGGACTTACAGCGGCTTTCCTCTTTTACATTATAATGGTCCTGAAAAGATTAAATATGTTCAACCCATAAAAAAAGTGGATGTTGTCACTGGAGATAGTATAACTGTAGGAGGCAACGTTAATGTGACCCAATTATGGTATGATAGCCATATTGAATCCAATACCGGAATGATAGATTTCTCTGCTGTTATGGAGGTGCCCTGGACGATTACCTATACTATAAATGTCTTAAACAGGGGCGAAGATGATTTTTCTCCATTTGCCATGTTCTGGGACAGAGATAATAGAGATGCAGATAAACAAGCACATGTGGGAATGGATCAAAGTTTCTTTCCGATTCTTGATGGTACCAGTACAGTTTTGAAAATTAAAATGCCTCCAGGCAAATATTATAATCTGGTTTATACTTGGGGCTGGCGTCTTCATCCCCCGAGAATTCAAGTAATGGAAGATAGGAATAAAAAATTTGTTGACCCCGCTGATGGACAACTTACAAGACTAGACTCAATTGAAATTAAAATATTTGGACCGAACCCAACAAAATACCGAACTACTAAAGATTTTGCAATTTCAAAGATTAGTGATCTTTCCCCTG
>JAJCYJ010000244.1 GCA_029262975.1 Saprospiraceae bacterium | reverse complement strand
GGAATGTCGTCAGCGCACGATATTCAGGAGTATTTCAATTTACGTAGTATCTGTCTGGGTTATTATCCAGGTAGCTGCTACTACTTTTCCATATTTGGGTTTACCGGAAGAAGCAGTATCTATTGTTATCATATTGGCTTTGATAGGCTTTCCGCTAATTATGATATTTTCCTGGTACTATAATGTCGTCCCGGAACAGAAGGGAAATATCATTTCTCTTCATCCAGAAAAGGCGCACCCTGATCAAATTAAAGATTCCTTATTCAAAAGAGTATTTTTTGGAATTACATCTATTGTTAGTGTAATTATATTGATTATTATTGGACAGTTGGTGGTAAGAAATTTTATTAATTCAGACAAGGCTAATGTTGTCTTAACCGAAGATGACAATGATAGAATCGCCGTACTCACCTTTCAAAATAATACAGGAGATAAATCTTTGGATATAATAGGAGAGATGGCTGCAGACAGAATCGCCCACTCTATTACACAAAACAAAATTGCGACAGTCGTTTCTAATGACATTTACAACGAATATTCAGCGATTTTTGATAAAGGTTTACTTTCCCAAAGTGGTAATCTTAATGTCCAGGAATATCTTGATGTCAAAGAAATGATAACGGGTAATTATTATATCGATGGCGAAAACTTGTTAATTGATTGTAATATCGTCGATGCTAGAGACGGTCGGATTATTGAAGCGTTGGAGACAATTCAGTCTCTTAAAATTAAGCCTCTCGAAGGAGTTGAGCGACTTAGACAGGCCATTTTGGGTTATCTGGTAACATCAGCTGCCACACCACAACTCATAATCGAAACGCGCACTCCAAATTATGATGCTTATCGTCATTTCTTAATGGCAAAGGCCACACCTGATCTTGATAAAAAGTTGACATTTTTAGATAGGGCAATTACTTTGGATTCTAATTATTTTGAACCAAAATTATTTCGGCTCAGCTACTATTACAATTTATCTGATTATAAGAAAGTAGATTCTTTATATACGATATTAAGAGATCAAATAAATAATGCCGATGATCGGCAGTTAAACCTTTTGTCTTTTTACGCATCTTTATTAAAAGGAAATAATCGACAAATTTACGATTCATATTTAACCGAATATAATATTGCGCCATTTGATATGCCTTCCAACTTAACGATGATGGTGCTCGCTCTTCAATTTATAAATTTACCCGAAAAAGTAATCGAATTTTATGCTGCTATTCCTAATGAAGGGATAAATTTGGCGACTTGTAATCGATGTCAGACGAGATCTTATGTGCGCGTAATGGCTTTATTGGAATTGGATCGATATGATGAAGCTATACTGCACTTAGAAGAACTATTATCTGTTAGTGACGCGATAAGATATTCTAACTTATTGATTCAGGCTTATAGTAGGCAGCGTAACTGGATTCAAGTGGAATCGTTTATAAATCGCAAATCAATTATTTCAGCCAATGAAGTGCCAGCCTTATACTTGACGGCCGCTAAAGAAAGTATGCTTCTTCGTGATACGGATCAGACTAAGGTATTTCTGGAAAATGTAAATGAAAATTTCCCAGAAAACATGAGTTATGATTTACAGGGAGAATTTTATTATTACCTGTCCGCTTATAATAAGGCAATCGACTCTTTTATAAAAGCACTCACTGATGATCCGAATAATGTAAATTTGATGGGGTGGCTAGCTGCTTGCTATTATAAATTGGGAAACATAACAAATGGAAAACACATAGAAGAAAAGATAATAAATGACAAATCTGATTTTCAATTTGGAGGGAACTATTACGCATTATCAAGGATTGAATTAGCAAAGGGAAATAATGATGAAGCACTTTTATTATTGCGCAGATCTGTTGCAGAAGGAATAAGATTTAGAGGCAATACTTTTAAAAATGATCCTTATTTTACTACATTACATGACGAGAAACTTTTTTCCGAATTATTGACCTACTGGCATTAACCATAAGTTATCGAAATGTATTTCCTGGAATTCTTCATAAAGTTGGTTGATATAATTATTTGGCCAATGACCCTCCTCATTATCTTAGGATGGTTCAGAACTGAGTTAAAATCTTTCTTTGGTAATTTGAAAAAGATAGAAGCTTCAGCAGATGGTTTTATTCTTGAGTCATTTGAAAAGCAGTTAGCTAAAACACGCGACTTATTTAATGATGGAGGTACGGCAAAATCGGCACGACCAATAGGTGGCAAAGAACCTGTGTTTAGACGAGACTTAACAATGAGTCCTTTAGAACAATTACAAAAATGGGACAGTCAGCTAAGGAGTCAAATATTAACAAAATCTAGAACCGACGGAAAAACAGCTGAAGAAGCTTTAGCATCTCTAAAGACTCAAGGTGTAATAACCTTTTCTGATTTTGAACGACTCGAACAATTGCTTGGGTTGGGTAAACATACGCCGACTCAGGTTTCGCAATCTCTTTTAACTGAATTAGAGACTTTTTACAATAATGCTTCAATTGAATAATTTTAAAAATAATTCGAACATATGGCAACGGAAATATTTGAAAATGGTCATGCACTGGTCATAGGTGTGGGAGATGATCTCCCTGTTACAGTTAATGATGCTACAGCGATCAACAATGTTTTAGCTGATCCGGCTATGTCAGGGTATGATCCTAAAAACATAACATTACTCGTTAATGAAGCCGCGGACCGAAACGGCATTCTTAAGGGATTTGATGAATTAATCGCAAAGACAGATGAGGAATCTACGGTCTTTATCTTTTATTCGGGACATGGTGGATACTATAAGCCCTGGGATCAGTATTATCTCGTGCCAAATGGGTTTAAACCTGATGATCATGAGACAACATGGCTATCAGCACAAGAGTTTCAGGAAAAATTGAATGCACTTCAATCTAAAAAGACGATATTATTTCTGGATTGCTGTCATGCCCAGGGGATGACTAAATCCAAAAGAGCTCCGGTCATTGGTGAAGAAGCGGCAGAAGAAGAAAATGACCC
>JAJCYJ010000243.1 GCA_029262975.1 Saprospiraceae bacterium | reverse complement strand
ATCGTCCATAATCATGCATTAGACCTGAATATGGATGGATATAATTTTCATATCACCCACGGAGATGGATTAGGCCATGGGAACAGAATTTACAAGACATTAAAAAAAGTCTTGCGAAACCCTTTGGCACAAAAATTATTCGCCATGTTGCATCCAGGTATTGGACTTCCGATTATGAAATATTTAAGTGAAAAAAGTCGGGATAAAGAATTGCGTAGCTTTGATGAAGAACATCAAGATCGTATTATAACTTTTGCCGATACTTTATTAAAAGATAAACCCTTTGACTTTTTCATTTGCGGCCATTACCATCACCCGGTAATTAAAGTTTTAGCCAATGACAAGTCCGTATATTGTAATATAGGCGATTGGATCACGCATTTCAGTTATGCTTGTTGGGACAAGAATTCTCTTACCTTAAAATACTACCAACAGTCTTAGACTGTCATAATTTCTTTTTCTTTGGCCGCCAGGTAATCCTCGATCTTTTTAGAATAATCTTTAACGAGTTGTTCGACTTCTGCTTCTCTGCGTTTGCCCGCATCTTCAGGGTAACCATTCTTTACCTCCCTTTTAATAAAGTCAATCATTTTATGACGTTCATTGCGAATGCCGATTTTAGCTTCTTCTCCCAAACCTTTAGATTGTTTGGCAAGGTCTTTTCTTCTTTCCTCTGTAAGTGTGGGAATAGATATCCTTACAAACTCTCCATCATTCATTGGTGTCAAACCCAAATTGGCAGCAAAAATAGCTTGTTCAATAGGTCCGAGCATATTTTTCTCCCAAGGTTGGATCGATAATGTCCTGGCATCTGGCGTAGATATATTAGAGACTTGGCTCAATTTTGTTGGATTACCATAATAATTCACCATGATTCCGTTGAGCATAGCTGGAGAAGCCTTTCCTGCCCTAACCTTTATTAGTTCATTTTTAAGATGAATAATAGCCTTGTCAAAGGCGTTTTTCCCATTTTCTAAAGTACTATCAATTGTTTCTTCCATGATACTATAACTTGTTACAATGATATAGAACACTTCTAATTAAACCAAAAGTTTCGAATATGACTTAGAATTAAGTGCGGTCTTTCCTCCTGAAAGAAACCGATCCACATTAATTGCTGCTTCTCTGCCTTCTGATATAGCCCAAACAACAAGAGACTGGCCTCTTCTCATATCTCCCGCGCAAAATACTTTTTCCAGACTAGATTGATATGACTCTCCGGTTTGTACATTTCCTCGAGAATCAAGATTAATATTTAAATCAGCTAGCATGCCTTCATGCTGGGGATGAACAAAACCGACAGCCAATAAAGCTAATTCACAAGGTATATTTCTTTCAGAATCCTTTATTTCCCGAAAGGTCGATCGGCCTATTTTCTCGTCATACCACCATTCGATATCGACTAATTTAATGGCTTTTAAATTTCCGTTTTCATCACCTACAAACTCTTTTGTCAGGATGGCCCACTTACGGTCACATCCTTCTTCATGAGATGAAGATGTTCTTAACTCCATTGGCCATAAAGGCCAGGGGGTATCTTCATGTCTTTGTAATGGTGGTTTAGAAAGAAGCTCAATCTGAATCACAGATTTTGCTTTTTCCCGATTTGACGTGCCTACACAATCGGATCCTGTGTCTCCCCCCCCGATGATCAATACATTCTTTCCTTTTGCGGTAATTATATCACGATTGAATTCTTGTTGGCCTGCTACCTGGCGATTTTTTTGTTCTAGAAATTCCATCGCAAAATGTACCCCCTTTAAATTGCGGCCAGGAATAGGTAAGTCCCTGGGTATAGTGCTTCCACCAGCCAGTACGACGGCATCAAAATTATTCAGAAGATCCTCTCCTTTTATATCAATGCCTATGTTGGTATTTGTTTTGAATATGACACCAGAAGCCTTCATTATATCCACTCTTCGCGTTACGATAGACTTTTCAAGCTTAAAATCAGGAATACCATATTGAAGAAGTCCACCTATCTTGTCATTTCTTTCAAAAACAGTAACCCAATGACCAGCCTTATTTAATTGATCGGCAGCTGCCAACCCTGCAGGGCCGGAGCCAACAATAGCAATCTTCTTTCCTGATCTTACTATATCGGTATCTGCTTTAATCCAACCTTCATCAAAAGCTCTTTCAGCAATCGACTTTTCGATATGCTCTATTGAAACAGGATCATTATTTATACCCAGCACACAGGCTTTTTCACATGGCGCTGGACAAATTCGTCCTGTGAATTCTGGAAAATTATTAGTATCGCTAAGAATATTGTAAGCCAGCTTCCAGTCATTATTATGAACCGCATCATTAAAGTCAGGGATAATATTCCCCAACGGACAACCGCTGTGACAGAACGGGATGCCACAATCCATACATCGTGCTGCCTGTTTGTTCGTTAACTTTTCAGAATGTGGAATATAAATTTCTCTGTAATCGTCGACTCTTATTTCGGGCGATCGCTTAGCCGGAGTCTCCCTGTTATACTTTATAAACCCTTTTATATCTCCCATAATTCTTAAGTCATCAAGCAGTAATAGCCACTTTTGTTTTTGCCATATTTAAAAGAACTTTCTTATATTCTTCAGGCATAATTTTTATAAAATGGTCTTTCTGTTGAGCCCAATCCTGCAGGATTTCAAGGGCTACGATACTTCCTGTATATTTAAAGTGATTACGAATGTGTCGACGCAAAACCTTTTCGTCTGCAGGCTCTAGTTCTTCTACCAGGATCATAGCCATATTTAGATTCGGTCGCGCTGATTGATTGGGATCATATAAAAAAGCAATACCTCCACTCATACCGGCGCCAAAATTTCTCCCTGCTTCCCCCAGGATTACTACACATCCTCCAGTCATATATTCGCAACCGTGGGCACCGACTCCTTCTACCACGGCTATCGCACCGCTATTTCGTACTGCAAATCGCTCTCCTGCTACACCTTTGATATACACTTCTCCAGATGTAGCTCCATAAAGGGCAACATTACCAACAATGATATTATCCCTGGGAATGATCGTAGATGTTCTGTCCGTGGATAGGATAAGTTTTGCTCCACTTAATCCTTTTCCAAAATAATCATTTGAATCACCTTCCAAAGTAAAGGTCAAACCTTTTGCAGCAAACGCTCCGAAACTCTGTCCAGCAGATCCCCTAAATCTGAAATTAATTGAATCTTCCGGAAGCCCTTTGCTTCCATATTTTTTAGCAATTTCATTAGATAACATTGTGCCCAATGCTCGATCCGTACTGACAACATCAAAGACACTATTAATTGTGATTTTATCTTCAAGAGCGAGATTTGCATATTCAATCAACTCCCTGTCTATCACTTCGGAGATTTCATGATCTTGTTTGACATTATTATAGTTGATCTCAGTATCCGCCAAAGGGCTCCTATAAAAAAGAGGGCTAAGATCAAGATTTTGTAATTTCCAATGAGTTAGATCCTCTCTGACTTTTAAGAAATCACATCTTCCTACCATCTCATTGACAGATCTAAAACCTAATGATGCCATTATTTCACGGAAATCATTGGCCAGAAAGTAGAAGTAATTAACTACATCTTCGACTTTACCATCAAACTTCTTTCTTAATTCAGGATCTTGCGTTGCTATTCCTACAGGACATGTGTTAAGGTGACACTTCCTCATTAAAATACAACCTTCAACTACTAATGCCGCTGTAGCAATACCCCACTCTTCTGCACCTAACATCGTAGCAATAATCATATCCCGACCCGTTCTTATCTGTCCATCAGTCTGAAGAACCACTCGGTTTCTTATTTTATTCTGGATTAAAGTCTGATGGGTTTCGGCAAGACCTAATTCCCAAGGAAGACCAGCATATTTTATGGAACTTAATGGAGAAGCTCCTGTACCTCCATCATGCCCTGCTATCAAAATATGGTCTGCTTTTCCTTTTGTCACTCCAGATGCAATAATTCCCACTCCCGCCTTAGAAACCAATTTTACAGATATTCGAGCTTCCCTGTTAGCATTCTTTAGATCAAAAATGAGTTGTGCCAAATCTTCGATAGAATAAATGTCATGATGTGGCGGGGGTGAAATAAGCCCGACCCCAGGTGTTGAATTTCTAACCCTGGCTATCCAGTCATTTACTTTATGACCTGGTAACTGTCCTCCTTCTCCGGGCTTTGCACCCTGAGCCATTTTTATCTGAAGTTCAGTTGCATTAGTCAGGTAATTAATAGTCACTCCAAATCTACCGGATGCCACTTGCTTTATTGATGATCTTTCCCAGTCGCCGTTTTCCAGCGGCTCGAATCTGCTTTCATCCTCTCCTCCTTCTCCGCTATTGCTTTTGCCCCCGATTCTATTCATGGCTTTTGCCAATGTGCTATGTGCTTCATGCGAAATTGATCCAAATGACATAGCACCAGTAGCGAACCTTTTCAGTATTTCTTCAACTGGTTCTACTTCATCAACCGGAATGCTCTTTGTCTCTTGAAAATTTAATTCAAGCAGACTCCTAAGGGTACATACCTTTTGTTCTTGTTTATTAATTGCTTCCGCAAATTTCTTGTATATCTTATAATCATTTTTTTTCGTCGAATGCTGTAATAAATGAATAGTTGTTGGATTGAACAGGTGATATTCTCCTCGTCGCTTCCATTGATAAATCCCCATATCTATCAACTCATCTTCAAATTCCGGATCAAAAGCGACGCTATGCTTTGTAATGGCTTCCTTTGCCAGCATATCAAAGGTCATTCCTGAAATACGAGAAATGGTGCCTTTAAAACAGATATCTATCACTTCATTGGCGATTCCGAGCGCTTCAAAAGTTTGAGCTCCACGATATGATTGAACTGTCGAAATGCCAAGTTTGGACATAATCTTCAACAGACCTTTATTAAGTGCTTTAATATAAATATTGATTCCCTTAGCAGCGGTCGGAATCGATTCTAATTTAGCATTATCATATAACGATTGTACTGTATCATAGGCAACCACAGGGAAAATAGCATCTGCGCCATAGCCCAAAAGGGTAGCACAATGATGTGTCTCAACAATATCTCCACCTTTGACGATAATTGACGTTTTTTGTCTCAGACCTAAATTAACTAGTGTGTGGTGCAAGGCACCTGTAATTAATAATGTAGGAATGGGTATTTTGTCTGGCGAGATTTGAGTATTATCTAGAATTATAATGTTGGCCCCCTTGCTAATTAGCAAGACAGCCTGATCACATATGTCGCTTATTTTTTTTGCTAAGTCACCTTCCTGATAGGAAGCAGAAAAGCTTGTATCTATTAACGCAGATTCAAAGTCTTCATGATCAATATGTCTCAACTTTAAATACATTTTCCGATTTAAAATTGGGCTTTCTAATCTTATAAACTTTACTGTATTTTCTTCTGAATTCAAGACATTGCTGGAGCCGCCGAGTATTGTCTTCAGAGTCATGTATTCACTTTCCCTTAAAGAATCTATTGGAGGGTTGGTAACCTGCGCAAATTGTTGTCTGAAATAGTTGGCTATATGCTGCGTATATCTTGATAAAACCGCAAGCGGGATATCCGCTCCCATAGATCCTACGGGGTCTTTTGAACTTTCGACCATGCCTTTTATGATCAAATCTTCATCTTCTAAGGTATAACCGTGTGCCGTCTGTCTTACCGCTAGCTTTACATTTTGTTCATTTAATTCATTAGTCGGTATTGCCACGTCGGACAAATCTATCTTTGCCTCTTGGAGCCAAGAACTGTACGGAAGCCGATTACAAATGATATTTTTTAAATCTTCATCTCCGACAACCTTCCTTAAATCCAAATCAGCGATTAAAATTTTACCTGGTTCTAATCTCCCCTTTTTTATAATAATTGCGGGATCCAAAGCCAAAACTCCAGTTTCTGAAGCGAGGATTAATCTGTGATCAGTAGTCAGACAATATCTCGATGGACGGAGTCCGTTCCTATCTAAAGTACCTCCAATCAAGGTGCCATCCGTAAAGCACATACTGGCAGGTCCATCCCATGGTTCCATAAGTGCTTCATGATATTCGTAAAAATCTCGTTTGTATTTTTCTATATGAGTTGCATTTTGCCAAGCTTCGGGGATCATCATCATAAGAGCATGTGGCAAGCTTCTTCCATTATGCACTAAAAACTCAAGAATATTATCAAAGACGGCAGAGTCACTACTTGTCGGATTAAATAGAGGAAACATTTTTTGAAGTTCTTCCTTGCTATAGACCTCACTTTCTATTGTTTTCTCTTTTGCTCTCCACCAATTTTTATTCCCTTCGATCGTATTTATTTCTCCATTATGAGCGATCATCCGAAATGGCTGAGCAAGTTTCCATCTAGGAACAGTATTGGTCGAAAATCTTGAGTGCACCAAGGCTACCGCTGATATCAAGGATGGATTTTGTAAATCCTTGAAGTAGGTGCGCACCTGCGTTGATGTAAGTTGTCCTTTATAAACAATGGTTCTGCAAGACAATGAAGATATATAGAAGTCATTCTTATGTTGACCGAAAGCCCGTATTACCCGATGGGTAGCATATTTTCTTAATATAAGTAAATTGCGATCTAGAGTCTT
>JAJCYJ010000242.1 GCA_029262975.1 Saprospiraceae bacterium | reverse complement strand
ACAATTTATACACGTCTTTTTACTCTTATTGATGTGGTGTCAGAGTATCGCGCAGACAGAAAGAGAAAGCGATAAAATTACGCTGAATAATGGCTATACTTTAAGAGGTGAGATTGTTGAATACAAATTGAATGAGTCTATACTTTTTAAATTTGAAAGCGGCTATATCCTGGAAATTCCGCAAAATTATTTGCGCAAGATTTACCCCAATTATCGTGATGTTAAGATTGTACAACCCAACAGGTTCCGTAATAAAGGCATTTACCACGCTCTGTCCGGAGGTGTTTCTTTAAATAAAACCGGTGGATATAGTTTAGCATATGCGGCAGGCTATCGATTGGACAAACTTCTGGGATTAGGAATAGGAGCAGGTCTGGATAATTATGATGATGGAGAGGGAAGGAGAATCATTCCGGTTTTTGGGGAAGTTCGAGGGTTTTTATTAGATAGGAAGATTACACCTTATTACAGTCTCAGAATAGGTCATGGCTTCGGTCTTGTCAATGATGAATTTGGTATCATCGGCACATCAGGCGGAATATATGTAAATCCTGAAATAGGATACAGGTTAGGAGGAAATGAAACGGTCAATGCCTTTGTAGGCATCGGGTTAAAGCTCCAAAATAGTTCATTCGAATACCGCCAACGCTGGGAATCAACTTCCATATTTGAAGCGTACAAGTACCGCCGCTATATGTTTAATATGGGTATTGTTTTTTAGTCAGACTTATCAGAGAATCGTCAATTAATATAAACAAAAGACTTTTGTTGATAACACTATCCGATCAAATATATCTGAATACATCTAATATGATTTTTATTAATATGTAAAAGCTTGTTATTTTTATGCTTCAAAGGAGTTCATACAAGCATGTCATATTTCAAAAATTTCGCCTTTCTGCTCATCCTCACGATGTACACTTTTTCGCTTATGGGCCAGGCTGTCGATTGTGTCCGTACGGCGATTTTGAGTAATGGAGCCTATGAAATGGAGGGGACAGCCTATCTCGAGAGATCTGACGATGAATCATTCTCTTTAAGACTGGGGAGTGATTTTCTTACGCAATCCGGCCCTGATGTTCAGATTTTCTTGAGCAATGACAGTACTTCTACGGCAGGGGGGATCATGCTTGCTGATATAGGTACGACTGATGGTCTGAGCCATTTCAGTGGTGAAATTTCCTTTATTATCAATGATAAAATATCTATATCTCAATATAATTTTGTAGTCTTTAGGTGTGTGACATTTGATGCTTTTTGGGGAGGAGGAAGATTGGGTATTCCGAGCTGTGAAGATCCTGTCATCGGCGGAGGTGGTGGTATGGATACCACTACACAAAATCTATGTACTGAGACCATTGTTGCGACGACTGATTGGGCTTCAGAAATCACCATTTGTACCTCAGATGGGGAAGATGATATAATCGAACTGATAAATTCAGGTGGCATATCTGCCGGAGATCGATATGCATATATCTTTGCAGATGCCAATAATAATATTCGTTTCCTTCATTTTGAGGACAGCTTTAATTTCGAAGGATCTTCACAAGAATCAGAATACATTTTTGGTGTTTCGTACAGAGGTACCCTTTCATACAATATTGGTGATCCTATTAACTCAATATTATCCGACAGCTGTGCAATTATTTCAAGTCTTACAACTTTTCTTACAGTCAAAAAGGAAAACTGTTCTACTGATTTTGAATGTCAGGAGTCTATTACTGCGACCACCAATTGGGCAACAGAAGTACATATTTGCCCCTCTGACGGTATAGCTGATGTAATCCCATTGATCAATAATCAATTTGTTGAACCGGGAGAACATTACAGTTATTTGATCACTGATACATTGAATCGCCTCATAGCCGTACACAATACGTCTAGTTTTGATTTTGAAAATTCGGGCTCTGATCCTAATAGAGTATTTGGAATTAGTTTCGCCGGAACATTAAATTATACCCTGGGAGATCCTATAGCCAATATTACAGCAGATAGTTGTTTTATACTTTCGGGCGATGCACTATTCTTAACTGTATATAAAGACAGTTGTGAGACAAGTTCTTCTACCTTTTCGATTAGCGGTAAGATCGCCTCGCGTAATGGCGGAGACATTCAGGGTGCGGAGGTCAGACTAAACAATGGAATGAAAACAGTGACAGATGCCTCAGGAAATTATACCATATCCGGATTGGCTGGTAATGTGAGTTATAATGTCAAGGCATATTATAATGATGGTCCGGCGAATGGCATCTCATCGACAGATCTTGTTTTGACCGCGCGACATATTCTATCATTTATAACATTTACAGATCCTTATCAATTGATGGCTGCAGATGTCAATAATAATGGGTCCATTTCTGCCAGTGATCTTGTACAAATGAAACGAGTACTCCTTGGTTTATCATCTACCTTTTCCAATAATTTGAGTTGGCGTTTTATTGATGCTTCACAGGATCTCACTACAGTAGGTGTAATACCTGATGAGATGATTACTGTTCAGCTTGACAAAGATGTTTCTGATATTAATTTTATTGGTGTCAAGATCGGTGACGTCAATGACAATGCCCGACTCGATCTAAGAGAATAATCGAAATAGGTTCAACTTTTTAAATACGCTTACCATTTTTGTATTATTGGAGAAGACTGTTTAGGGAGAATTGCTCAATTTGCTACTAGTGTTTTTTAGAATGGTTCATCTCATTTTTAAAACCTAATTTATACATTAACTTCAGTTGAATTTCTTCAAGGATCAAAATCATTGGATATGAAAATTATAAAATACCTAATAACAGTTGTCATTTTATTGACGACATTTATTGGATGTAATACTGAAATTCAACAATTTCAGGATAATGAAGACGTTGATGCCCTTTTTCAAAAATGGGATCGTCAAGATAGTCCGGGATGTGCTCTGGGAGTGATTAAAGACGGAGAATTAATTTATAAACGGGGATACGGAATGGCAGACCTGGAGCATGATATTCCCATCTCTCCTACTTCGGTGTTTTATATCGGTTCCGTATCTAAGCAATTTGTAACGTTTTGCATATTACTTCTGGAAGAGCAGGGTAGATTAGAACTTGATGACGAAATTCAAAAATTTCTTCCAGACTTTCCCAGGTATGATCAACCTCTTACGATACGCCATTTTATTCATCATACGAGTGGCGTGCGAGATTATTTGACACTATGGTCATTAGCAGGCAATGATTATCTGGACCATATCGATGAAGGCGCCGTTTATGAAATGATTAAACGACAGACAGAGTTGAATTTCAATCCGGGTGAAAGATATTTATATAGCAACTCGTGCTACTTCATGCTGGCTATGATAATTGAAAAAGTAGCGGGAGAATCTATTAAGGATTATGCTGAAGAATATATCTTTAATCCTTTAGGAATGGCACAAACACACTTCCATGATGATCATTATCATATCATTAAAAATCGTGCTTTTAGTTATTATCAAGAGAATGATCACTTTCAAAATTTAATAATGAGATTCGATTTGGTTGGTTCTGGAGGTGTGTACAGTACTATAGAGGATTTGTATAAATGGGATCAAAACTTTTATAAAAATAAATTAGGGAAGGGTACTTCGGCTATTTTAGAAAAGATGCATGAAGAAGGACTTTTGAATAATGGTGAAAGTAGCGGATATGCCTTTGCCCTGGTGAATGGTAATTATCGAGGGCTGAAAACAGTAAGTCACTCGGGATCATTAGCAGGATATCGGGCTCAATTAATGCGTTTTCCGGATCAAAATTTCTCTGTGATATTATTGGGAAATATATCATCCTTTAATAGTACAGAAATGGCTGAAAAAGTCGCGGAAGTTTTCTTAAAAGAACAAATGGGGGAGCAGCCAGAATCAAATGAAAGTGTGGAGAATGATGCGGGAACTTCAGAGGCAACTTCAATCGGGTCAGATCCTTCTGAATATACAGGAACATACTATTGTGAAGAATTAGATGTGAATTATAATATTTTAACCAAGGACAACCGTTTGTATTTCCGCGTGAAATACAATGAACCAAGGCTTCTTAAAAGCACAAACAAGGATGTATTCACCGTATTAGAGGGCAATCTAAAAATGAACTTTTTCAGAGACAGGAGTAACAGTATATTTGGCATGACATTAGACGCAGGTCGTGTAACAAATCTGAAATTCCTAAAAACAGGTAGCATGTGAGTTACATTGAATTGAAAATATTTAAAGGTTTACCGTTGAATATACTTAATTCCTTCTATTTTAATAGTAAAATAAAAGACCGACTATTTAATGAAAAGTATTAGTGTCTTTTTCTTATATAGTGGGATAAATTGATTTCCTTTATGTACAATTAATGTACCTATAACATTAATTAATTTAAAGTATTAAATGTCTCCAGGCATTTACAAGATATTCCGAAGTAAATTTTCAATGGATTATCAAAGTCACTTGAAGAGTGCATGCCTATTTTTGTTTATAATTCTTCAATTGGCTTGTCATTCCTCAAAGATAGAGACAGAAGATAAATTAGCTCTTACTAGTTCCTCATGGATTCTATACGAAATTCAGGGGGTACATGTTGAAGTGCTAATATCGCTAAGTTTTGATTCATTAAAAGTATCTGGTATGGGAGTTTGTAATCGCTATAACTCAAGCTACCAAATATCAAAGAATCGCATTCAATTCGAACCCATTATGGCAACCAAGGTAGGTTGCAGGAGTAATCAGAAATTAGAAAACCAATTTTTTGATTTACTGTCATCAGGACATAGATTTAAACTTTTAGATGACAGACTGACTATTATCAGTAAAAAAGGAACATTGGACTTCCATCCTGCGACATATGTATTAGATAAAAAGTAAGTATTGGTATTCTACACGTTTACTTACCTGAAAATAAAATGGATCATGGTCTTACATTCCGGCTCAGCCTTTCACTAAGTATTTGTATACCTAATGCTTTCCCTTTCGTGTTAATTGCTGCTAATTTTTCTTCAAGGAGTGCATCGAGTTTGGTTAATTCATTATCTAATTCTGTTGAAATAGAAACTCTCACTTCTTCCGCTTGATCAGTGGGTGGATAGTCACCTCTTTGTTGATCAGCCATTAAAAATGCCAATCTGTTATTTATACGAATACCATAGTTAAGCGGATCTTGCCTGCTCTGATTCTTTGTCATATGTATTTCATTTTCGATCACAGACATTTCAGAATTTAATTGTTTGGTGAGGCCGAGTAGCTCAGCATATATTTCTTTGTCTTTTAATTTGTTATCAAAATATTCGATATCATCCCGAATACTTTTGATATCAATCATAGCTTGATGTGCTTCGCTTACTTTATCCCGGACTGCCAGAAGAAAGTCCAATTGTTTTTGATAATCCATATCTGTGTTCGGAAGTCGAGGGTCTTTCGCAATTGCAAATTCGACTTGAGCAATGTTATCGTCTACTTTTAAAATGGCCGTGTATTGACCCGGCACCGCCTTTGGGCCATTATTGGGTGAAGAATAAAGTACCATGCCTGGAAATTCCTTAAATCCAGGATATCGCATGTTCCATATAAAACGATTTTTATCCTTTTGAACAGATAACTTTTTCTTAGCGTCTTTTGACTTATTTGAAAATTTTTGGATGAGCTCT
>JAJCYJ010000241.1 GCA_029262975.1 Saprospiraceae bacterium | reverse complement strand
GCTGGTTCATATAACGTAAATTGTGCCCTAATTATAGGAAAACGTAAAGAGTCAACAGATAAAAAAGTTTCACTTAACCTTGCTCTTCGTGACTACGATGTTGCAGTATAGATATGTATGTCATTAGACACACAAACTTCTTTAACCTTAGAGCCGTTTATGAGTCGTGAAGCACGATTTAAGTCGGGGACCTTTAATTTTCCAATAGGGGTCCGATTAGCAAATAAGATTTTGTCATCTTATAAGCACAAAGACCTTGTACCTGAAGAGCTCATAGAGCGAGCAATTAAAAAGTCAGGATTGGATGATTTTGGAAGTGATTTTTGGATCGAACCAATGCATCAGGCGTTAGGAGATCTCAATAGAAGCACAGACTTTCACCCTCTTGGTGCCTTTCTATATGAACAAAAGGTAATTCAGAACCTGATAAATCGTCTATGGACACAGTACTGGTTAAAACAGGATGAAGAAATAGACAAACCTCTTCCACCAGCGATCCTTATTACAGGTCTGCAAAGGACGGGCACAACGTTTTTACAGCGACTTTTAGGTTCACTTCCCGAGTTCAGGGGGGTTATCTCCTGGGAAATCGTCAATCCTGTGCCACTATCGACTAAAAAAACATACTATGGGAAGTATCTGGCCTGGGCTGGACACAAAGCACTTAATTACATAAACCCTGAGTTCAAGGCAATCCACGCCATTAACTATAATTCTTTGGATGAAGAAGTCGTCCTGATGGATCATTGTTTTATGAGCAGTATACTGGAAGCTGCACTTACGGCTCCAAACTATGGCAGATGGTTAGAACAACAAGATCAAAAGCCTGCATATAATGACCTTAAAATGTGGCTACAGTTTTTACTGTGGAGAAAACCTGCTAACAAGTTTCTACTGCTAAAAAGCCCACATCACATGGAATACCTGGAGGACTTTTCCACGGTATTTCCAAATACAAAGATTATTCAGATGCATCGAAATCCTGCCGAGACAATGGCGAGTTATTGCAGTATGATGCATTTCAGTAAAAAGATGTTTCAACCCCAAAGTGATCCCTATGTTGTGGGGCAGCATTGGCTAAGAAAAAACAAAAGACTCGTCCAGCATTGCGAAGTCTATAAAGAGAAAAATCAGGAAGACTTTATTGACATTTGTTATAAAGATTTGGTTAGAGATCCTATTAAAGTAGCGCAAGGCATTTATAAACAACTCAATCTGGTTTGGACAGAGGAACACACAATTCTATCGAAGAAATATTGTGAAGAACATAAGAAAAATAAGTTTGGAAAGCACGTTTATAACCTGACTGACTATGGACTGAACAATCAAATTATAAGTGAAAACTTTGGGCCGTATCTCGAAAAGTATAAGGATTTCCTATAGTATTTACTTATCCAGATTTTCTTTCATAGAGTCGATGGTCGCCATAAATTTGGTCCAAAACTCGGAAAACAGATCTTTAAACCAATCGATTATCCAACCTCCCTCTTCCGTGATTTTGATTAAATATTCATAAAGCGTTGATTCTGCCGCATAATCCTGGTTGAGAATTTTTAGTTCAGCCAGGAAGAGTAACAACAGCCCTACCAAAAATGCGACTAGGAAGCCAAGCAAAAGTCCTCCTGCAATCTGGTTCACAAAATTTATTTTAACCGCCCGAAGTAAGGCCTCCATTTTATCTCCAATAAAACGCAGCAGAAGCATTACGACGAAAAAAACAATTAAAAAGCCAAGGATAAACTCAACACCAGCATTAAGATTGACGACTTTTTGTAAATAACTAATAAGGATTGGAGAGAACATTAATGCTGCCACAAGTCCAACTAGAATAGACAAAGTGTCTACTATTGTATCTATAAGTCCTTTAGAATAACCACGATAAAAACCATAGGTGATAAACAATGCTGCAATAAGATCAAGTATCATTTCGTCGTATAAGGAACGCAAGATACAATACAAGAAGGCTTAAATTCAGTTATCCTGGATGATAATCGACAGACGGATAAAAAAAACATGGTATAAGAGTCAGTAATTGCGATGAAATAAATTCCTTTTATATTTTTGCAGGACCAGCCTTTAACCTACTGATATAGTGAGGATAACAGATGTGCTATTTATTTAATTTATTAAGAAGCAAATGAGTCAGGTCAAGTACACAGAAGACAACATTAGATCACTGGACTGGAAGGAGCATATCCGACTTAGACCAGGCATGTATATTGGGAAATTAGGAGATGGATCGGCACAGGACGATGGTATATATGTACTTATAAAAGAGATCTTAGATAACTCAATAGATGAATATGTGATGGGCCACGGCCGGGAACTTATCCTCGAAGTGAAAGAGGGTGAAGTATATATCCGGGATTATGGAAGAGGTATTCCATTGGGAAAAGTGATAGACTGTGTGTCTAAAATTAACACAGGTGGAAAATATGACTCTAAAGCGTTTAAGAAATCTGTCGGGCTCAACGGGGTCGGAACTAAAGCTGTAAATGCTTTATCAGATGCTTTTTCTGTTCAATCAATAAGAGAAGGAAAATCGAAAACGGCGGAATTTAGCAAAGGTATCTTGGTAAGCGAAACCAAGATTATCAAAAGCAAAGAACAAGCGGGAACAATTACAATATTTAAACCGGACCGCTCAATTTTCAAGAATTACCGATTCAGGAGTGAATATATAGAAGATCAATTATGGAATTATGCCTATCTCAATGCAGGATTACGTCTAAAATTTAATGGGAAAACGCTTTATTCGAAAGACGGTCTCCTTGATTTGTTGAAAAACAAAACAAATCCTGAGGCGATCAGGTATCCGATTATCCATCTCAAAGGAGACGACATAGAAGTAGCCATGACACATGGTCATCAATATGGAGAGGAGTATTACTCCTTTGTAAATGGTCAATATACTACTCAAGGAGGGACACATTTGTCGGCATTCAGAGAAGCAATCGTAAAGACGATCAGGGACCACTATGGAAAAAGCTATGATGCCAGGGATATTCAAACATCAATTATAGCTGCGATCTCAGTAAGAGTGGAAGAACCAGTCTTTGAATCTCAGACCAAGACGAAACTGGGTTCGCAGAATGTATCACCCGGAGGAGCAACTATGAGATCATTTGTTGTTGACTTTTTAAAAAAAGAACTCGACAATTTTCTCCACAGAAATCAGGAGGCAGCAAAGGAATTACAAAAGCGTATCCAGCAGTCTGAAAGAGAGCGAAAGGAAATAGCGGGCGTTAAAAAATTAGCCAATGAGCGGGCCAAAAAAGCAAACCTCCATAATAAGAAATTAAGAGACTGCAGGATTCACCTCAATGATAAAAAGAATGATGGCACGCTCGATACGACCATTTTTATCACAGAAGGAGATAGTGCCAGTGGTTCTATTACTAAAGCAAGAGATGTCCAAACACAGGCAGTATTCAGCCTCAGGGGAAAACCCCTGAACTGCTATAATATGACGAAGAAAATCGTCTATCAGAATGAAGAATTTAACCTCTTACAACATGCCTTAAATATTGAAGACGGTATTGATGGGTTAAGATATAACAAGGTGGTAATCGCAACCGATGCCGATGTAGATGGTATGCACATCAGACTATTGCTGTTAACATTTTTTCTTCAATTCTTTCCCGATCTCGTAAAACATGGACATCTGTATATATTGGAGACGCCACTATTCAGAGTCCGGGATAAAAAACAAACCTTTTATTGTTACAGCGAGACGGAAAAAACCGAAGCTTCTAAAAAATTAAGGGGAAAGCCGGAAATAACAAGGTTTAAGGGTCTTGGTGAAATTTCTCCCAATGAATTTGAAGATTTTATTGGGGACAGCATAAAATTGGAACCGGTATACCTGGCTAAGAATACAGATATCGATGAAATACTCTCATATTATATGGGTAAAAATACACCTGAACGACAGCGATTCATTATAGATAATCTTAAGGTAGAACTGCTGGATGTTGATGGAGAGGATGTTGAGCCTCAAACAGAAGTAAGTTCAGAAGAGATGGAGGCCCCGGAAGAATTGGTTATGTCTTAAGACAATCATCTTCTATGGTATACCCTCCTATAGTTGCTTTCAGCCCATATATTGGATTATATTTATCCTATGTACATCCGCGGATTATTTTTCAGCCTATTCACAGTCATATTAATGTCTGGTCAATGTATCAGCCAAAAGGTTATCGTTTCACCCGAAATTAGTATTAGAAATAATGTCGCCTACGACATCATAGGAAGAGTAGATGACCGTATTTTATTTTACAGAGATAAAGGAAACGAAAGGGCCGTTCTACTTTATGATGACAACCTGGTTTTTCAAAGCGAAAGACAAATCAATCTTGATGAAAAGCGGTGTTACTTGTACGAAGTAGTCAACCTTGATACAGCATTTGCCGTAATTTATGGATATCGGAAGGACGGCAATGACGTGACCAAAATGGACTTGTTTTCAAGTACTGCTGTACGCATTGATTCAATTACTTTAACGAATGAAGAGCGCAAGTGGAAAGGTCTTAATTTTGAAACGATACTTTCTGAAGATGAATCTAAACTGGCACTGTTTAGTATACAGAGCAGTGATCTGATCAAAATAATAGTTATTGATATCAAACAAAGGCGGGTCATTACGGACAACGAATTTACTTTTAAGGGAGTCGACTTATATCAAGACGTGCTTGAATTGGACATCGGTGACAATGGATCTTTTTTTCTGTTGACAGAACAGGATAATTATAAAAACAAAAAGAAAAGCCACAAAGCCCAATTATACGAGTTTGAACAAGGGGTAGACCATGTAAAAGAAATTATAATTCCGCTTGAAGATATTGTCTGCCAGGATCTTACCTTTTCTATT
>JAJCYJ010000240.1 GCA_029262975.1 Saprospiraceae bacterium | reverse complement strand
AAGGACATATGCCTCTCCCAACTCTTTAGCTGAAGACTTTTTTCTTCTAATAATAATCTCGGTAAATATCGACCTCCAAAAATGTTCATTTGTTACATTCAATTTGACCTTACCTTCTGATAATTTTTTGTTTTTTAAAATTAGTTTTTGAAATATATTCCATTGTTCAAGCCACGTTCCCAGTTGGAGTTGCTTGTGTCCAGTAAATAACTCAACTATGGTTATTAAAAAGTTTGTGTCATGCTGGGCAACAAGCCTGTTGATTACCCATGATTTCTGGATTATTATATCCCTCAGCATTTCGATAGCAGATGAATCTACAGCCAGGGTATCCCATATGATTTTTTGCCATTCCCTGGGCAGGGTAGGCGTGTCCCATTTGTGCGACCCGTATTCTAAGAAAGACAGCCATTGTTGAAATTGACTAACGGGAGCGGAGATGACTTTGTCAGAAGTATTACGATCCGTTATTTGGTCTGTTATCTGATCTTCTAACTGTTTTATAAATAGGGGAATAAATGATCCTTCGGTTAATTCTTTTTCTGTCAGATCACCAAGATCAATAACCAGGGAGTCAATTTTTATAGTTAGCTCTTCACTCGCGATCTTATCAAATAGTTTCGTTAGTGCTGGCATTAATTCTCTCCAAAACAGGTTGCTAACTTTTTGTTGGATGTCATAGCCTATGTGATTCCCCGAGATTGTAATATCAATTATATGTTTGCCAATGAAATGCTTCATAATGCCGCGATAGATTTTAGCAACTTTTTGTATTGATCTATAACATTCGCATTCAACCATTTTTTCAACTCTTCACCTTTCCAATCTTTTGACAATTGGACGATGTCCATATTTTCTTCCTTTAAAATTCGTATAGTTGATTCGATTTTATCTTTTGATTGAATTTCAGAGATGTTATTCCGAACTGCATTGTCAAGAAAGTACCAGCTTGCATTACGCAGCAGCATGAGGAACTTTTCGTCATCGGTACCACCTTTTTTTCCAAGACTATATCTCTTTATGAATGTGATCAATTCGATCCAGCCTTTTAGGTCACCACCGGATTCCAAATAGAAAGTAGTTCTTTCATAGGACTTTGTTTTTGTTAGCGTTCGATCGCTTTCCTTCTGGATATTAGATAAATATCGTGCTTCTCGTTGTCTGATCTTTTGTGAAATTTCGCGCTTACTCAATTTAGCTTTACTTGTATCCGCTAGACTTTTATCGGGCTTCCTTTTTGTTTTTGAGTCAGAATCTTTTACTTTCCTTTTTGCGGCGATCTTTAGTACTGGTGGTTTTTCTTTTTTTTCCGACTCTTTTTTTCTTTTATTAGCTACATCTTTTTTCCCGACAGGTTTCTTTTCTTGTATTTTTTTGGTGGTCTTATTTTTTTTCTTTTTTTCGATTCTGTCTATATTCCTATTTACAAGGGTATCGGTTAGTCTGGTCAGTCTGTCTGTGATAAAATTGACGTCTTTCAATCTATAATTAAAAAAATCCTTATCGGTTAGTGTCACATAGGTTCCTCTGCCTGAGAAAAAATTACTGATATCGAATTGTGTATTTAATTCCTCTTTATTGTTGGCGAACATATAGTACATATAGCTATTAAACTTATTTGTAATAATAGCTGGCTTCACAGTCACTATATCCACCAATGGAAGACCTGATAATCCTTTACAATCTAATTCTGTATTGTAAATTTGAAGAGCTCGTTCGTCACTTCCTATATTAGTGTCATATTGAGGATGATCTGGTTCACAACACTGACGCGGGGAATTGGATTCATCATCGTCTGGTCTGATACTGACAAGGTTATTCAATTGATCAACGAGCGCACATTTTTCATCTCCCTTACCACATGTTGTGGCACCCCGTCTCCAATGAAGCCAATCTTTATATTTTTCTTCAAAATTGCACATCATTTCAGGGCTGACCCATACGATATGAAGAGCTATGTGTGCAGGTATTTCTTTCCAGAGCATTTCACTGAATGCTTCCCTAAAGCGTTGATTTCTAAATCTTTTAGTCCAGGACGGAAGGACAATTTTAGCTATGAATGAATAAGGGTCGGCACCAGGGATATATTTGCCTTCACATTTTTTTTGTTCATCAATTACATTTATATTACTATCTGTATTTATCTCCTGAACGCTACTCTTTTGAGCGCATGGATCGCTTTCCGGACCTTCAAAATCTAACAGACAGTCACAATTCGGGTCGACGGATAATAGACATGCACATTCTTTACAATCTCTCTTAGATGGTCTCAACAAGATATGTTCCACCAAGTGCATTCCCTCCTTATTCAAACATGCTTGAGTTCGTTGTATTGCTTCCGTTACTTTATTATGTCTACTATAGCATTGCGGATGAAATGCAAGACAATAATCCGGGTCTACAAGTTCAAAAGTAAAATCCCCGCAGTCATCACTTCCTTTTGGACAATAGTTTTGTTTCTCTTTTATTAATTCACAAAATCTACAATAGGCTTGTCTGACATCATTAAAATCGTCGTAATCATGAATACTTTCCCATACGATTGTTCCGGATTGGATGATATCTTTTTCATCTTCTTTACAAGGATTACAGACTTTGCCGTCATATCTGTAGCTTGTAATATTTTGCGCACAATAACTTCTGAATCTATATTTCTTATCTTTTAGATAATAAGGGAATTTTAATATTTCTGAAATGAATTCTTTGTAGTCTGAATGGTCAACAGGAGTCGTCGCGTCCTCTGGTGCAAACTCAAATGTTGCAAGAAGATCGTCATCAGAATACGTTGAGTATTCAGAATATTGATTTGACTTATATAAAGTCATTTTACCATTTGCATATTGACTAAAGTGGGGATCACGGGCATAGTTTATAATTTCTAAACCATTATCAAAAGCTTCTTTAATTGTACTGAATGGCGAGCTGCTTTCTCCACTAACTTTTATTTCCTTTCCATCTTTTTTATAAGTATATCGAATTAGCCAATTATATCGAGTCTCTGTGTTGATGACCGGTTTTATGGTTAAGAACACATTAGATTTACAAGTACAATCCGATAATAATTTTCGGATGGCTTCGGAACGTTTCTTTGAATCGGAGTACTGAATCGGATGGTAGGCAAGAAAGAATTTTTGATCGACAACCTGAAAAGTTTCACAACATGCTTTGGAGTTTTTAATGTAATATCCTCTATCGTGACATGCCGCTTTTATCATCTTGTCTAAGCCTAACCACGCTTCTTGCTCACTTGTATATTTTAGCTTACTCTCAAGAAGTACTTCATAAACCTGAATTTCGAAACAACACTTTTTTGTTTTCGAGTTATAAACCTGGGCAATAGAAATGTTACCTGGAGAATATAGGAGACATAAAAAATCTCGGAAGGCTTTTTGAGTCTCCTCTTTGGTATCATAACATTCCTTACTTTTCCAATCTTCTTTACAATCTTTTCGGTCGATCATTATTTCAGTAGAGGCACCCCGTATGGCAACAGCCACATCATCCATTTTCGGCGGGAAAGGAATGAGGTGAAAACAATATTCTGTCGTCTTTTCTTTATCGCAATCCTCTTTACTAATATTTACGATTTTACGAATCGGATAAGTGCAAAACCAATAGGCAAGTGCGGATGCATTTTCTTTAAATCTTCTCCAGGTAATTCGGTTGACACACGCGATCGCGCCATCTTTGAAACTTGCAATTCCTTTTTCATTTATGAATGTTTCTCCTATTAGGACTTCGTCACCTAATATCTGATAGTTCTTTACTTCCGACGCGAGGCTTATTACGGATAGATAGTTTTGTTCGAACGCTTCAGCACATAATTCTTCAGTCGCATAGGATTTTGTACTTGTCAGATATATTTCATGACTGGCCTGATCTTTTAAAACATAGTGATATTTATTCTTGTCCGTTTTTATGCATACATCTCCACCAAGGCATATTTGCAGATAAGAATACCCCGTAAGCGCTTTGGCTTTTAAATATTTTAGAACGCCTTGAACGTCATCAATGGTTGTGAAGCAAGCGCATGGATAATAGGCAAGAGGCTCTTCTTTTTTTACGACTTGATAAGCATATCTATTATCTGATGTTTCCTGAGAAATATTGATAAAGTTTTCTCTTGGTCTTGACTGGATATAGCTATATAGAGATCTGACAGAATTTATGGCTGAATCTTGTTTAGGCCAATTTTGACTTAAGATTGCAATCGGCTCAGACGCATTGCTAATATGTAAAAATAATGATTGATCTTCTTGACTAGTTCTTAATTCCACTGATTCCGGATGGGCAGTAATACTTTGATATGCAGTCCTGGCATCAGCCTCAGTATTATACTGATCTGAGCTCTCAAATATGGGAAATACCTTTTCATTGATCGTTTGTCTCAGATAATTAAATTTCCATTTCTTTGGATAAAGATTAGTTACAATATCATATCTATTATTACAAATGACTTCTTTATTTTCTTTAATAAGCCCGTTCAATTCTAATTCTCGTTCGAAGGGTATTATCGTAGATGCAATGAGATCTGTATTTTCTAATAATTGGAGAGTGAAGCCTCTTTCGTCGTTTACTATCTTTCTGGATTCTTTTTGATCATACTTCTGATAAGTTGTATAAAAATCATTCCGTGCTTGTACCAGTCCGGTAAAGT
>JAJCYJ010000239.1 GCA_029262975.1 Saprospiraceae bacterium | reverse complement strand
ATACGGACCTATAAAGAAGATGTACGTCTGATGATTCATCAGCGGCTAAAAGAAATAAGCCGGGGTGTCGCAATTGCTGCCGGTCTTCCGGAAGATCTAATGCCCGAATTGATTATCCCCGAAGAGTTCACTCCTTCTAATTATAATAATCCCGCTCTTACGGCAAATGTCACTTCTTCTGCCACTAAAGCAATCGGAGCGGATAATGTACAGTATGTAGAACCGACTATGGGTGGTGAAGACTTTTCGCTCTATGGAAAAACAGAACATAAGGTGCCTACAGTAATGTATTGGTTAGGCACAGTCACCAAAGAAAAAATGGAAGCGGGTAATCTTCCGGGATTGCACTCACCTTTTTATTATCCGACTCCTGAAGAGACCATCCGAACCGGAGTTAAGGTAAGTACTCAGGCCATGTTAGATTTATTGAAAAAATAAAAGAGGCTACAGGAATATTTATCGATACACAAATACAGGATGTACCCCACCCTTGGGATAAATGTTTTGCCCTCTCGGCAATTGGATAAATGCGTCTCCATTTAAAAGATTGGCAAGGTCTCCAGAGCCATTCCCTTTCATTGGTGTCGCGAGAATTTGCCCTTTCGGAGAATATTCCAATTTTACTTCCAAAAAGTAGGTCAGGTCTGGTTTGAATATTACTTCTTCGCTAAGTACTCCCATTGGTCTTGTCATAGCAGAAAGCCCAAAACAAATCCTTAACCAATCGATCAAGTATATATGCAGACTCATGAAGGAAGAAATTGGATTTCCCGGCAAAGCAAATACGGTTACACCTTTCGGATGAGCACCAAACCATAAAGGTTTACCTGGTCTTTGAGCTACTCTGTGAAACAATTTGACCACACCACATTGCTCCAATGCAGTAGGTAAAAAGTCAAATTTCCCTTTTGATACACCACCACTTAGGATGATCAAATCATACTCATTGATATATTCAGTCAAGCGCCTGACAATCTCATCATGATCATCATTCAAATGTGCTGTATCACTGTCGATACCAAGATGAGCGAGCGTAGACTGGGTCCGATAGATATTGCCACGACGAATCTGATGAGGCAGTGGTACCTGGTCAATTTCAACCAACTCATCACCCGTAGAAATTATTATTGTTCTGGGATGTTTTGATACCGATATCTCGCTCTTTCCTATAGAAGCACCTACGCCTATTTCACTGGATGAAAGGAGCGTTCCTGATGGCACCAGTAAATCTCCTTTTTTTCTGTCTTCACCTCTCCAATGAATATTCTGATTAAAGGAAAAGGGCTCATTGATAGTAGCAGAGCCATCCGTAATCGTTAGATCTTCATATCTTATAATCGTATCTGCATTTTTAGGGAGGACTGCTCCCGTCATTATTTCTACACATTGATCGGGGTCATTTAGCACGGATACGGGGTCGCCGGCGGCAATCACTCCTTCTATTTCGAGTGTGCGGTTTCGAAGCGCATTTTCATGCCTTACTGCTATCCCATCCATGGTCACCCGATTGTATGGTGGCAGATCTCGATCGCAATACCAGTCTTCTCGTAATACCCTGCCTATCCCTTTACTCAAAGGGATTCGTTCTACGCCAAAATCATTAGCAGCGCCGTTAACCAGTCTTCGTGCTTCTTGAAAATCTATCATATTCGCTAAAGATAGTGTGAGCGCTACAAATGAGCAACAAGCTATAGTTTGGTATCCAATTTACTTAATAGTATACCTGTCATAATCCAAAAGAAGTCTCACTAAATGTCAATAATAGAAAGAACTTCTATATTCGGATTCAAATAGTGAATGACAGGATGAAGGAGATTGAGAAAATTATCCGTGCCTATGAGCGAACAGATTGGAATACAGAGCATGCCGCCCTGGGTACAGTCGTAAAAGTCGAGGAATCTGCCTATAGAAGAATCGGGGCAAGAATGTATGTGAGCAGTCTTGGACATTGGACAGGTGGGATCAGTGGTGGATGCCTTGAAGGAGATGCGCTAAAACGTGCCCAAATTGCTATAAATAAAAATGAAAGTTCCATCGTCGTATATGATACAATGGATGATGACAGTCATCAAATAGGAGTAGGTCTTGGTTGCAATGGCCGTATTGAAGTTATGTTTACCCCTATCAATCATCTTGATCCTGAGAATCCAATTGAGTTCCTCAAGACTATTACTTCAACCAGGGAGATCGAGGCGTTGCTCCAGATTTTGCACAATACGGCGACCTCACAAAACTTGCTCGGTTCCTTCTTTCCATATAGTCAGATAGACAGCTTAACAGCTGCGACTAAATTATCAAACCAGGAAATTATAAAATGCGTAGAAGAGGCAAAAATTCGGCGTAAATCGCGAACTTTTCATTTGAAAAATTCCGCTGACGAAGAATTCGAAATTCTTGTTGAGTTGATTCGACCGAAAATAAAAGTCATCTGTATCGGTGATAATTATGATGTGAATGCATTCGTCAGCATTGTACATGAACTTGGATGGGAGGTACATGTAGCAGGTCAAATTAGAAAATTGAGCAAAGAATTATTTAAAATAGCAAAATCTGTTTGTTCGTATTCGGAGGCACCTAATCTTAAAATAGATGATCATACAGCAGTGATCTTAATGTCTCATGATTATAAAACAGATTTTGAACTACTCCGTCATTTTCTTGAGAAAGACGTACCCTATATTGGATTACTTGGGCCTCGAAAACGCATGATAAAAATGCAAAATGAACTGATCGATGAGGGCACCAACATTGACTTGACATCATTAAATAATTTGTATGCCCCAGTAGGCTTGGATGTCGGGGCAGAAAGTCCCGAAGAAATTGCTTTGTCCATTGCTGCCGAAATTGTTACCACACTCAGGGGCAGAGAAGGCACACCTCTTCGGACAAGAAAAGGTCCTATTCATGAACGCGATTAACATCCAAAACCCTACTATCGATCGACGAATATGCAAACATACATTGTAGACTCTTTTACAGATAAAGCATTTAAAGGGAATCCTGCCGGAGTATGTTTTATCAAGGATGATGTTAGCGATCAATTAATGCAATCAATCGCAAAAGAATTGGGTTTTTCTGAAACCGCTTTTATAAAAAAGCAAGACCAGGATACATTATATTCTATACGTTTCTTTTCTCCCGTAATGGAAATTCCACTTTGTGGTCATGCCACGCTTGCTTCAGCTAAAGTACTTTTCTCTGAATTTAACTTAGATCATATGGTTTTTGAAACCATCAATAAATTAAAGCTTGATATCAAAAAGGATGGTGATCAGATATTGATGGAATTCCCAATCTATGAGACGATCCCTGCGGAGGCTCCAAAAAAATTACTGTCAGCTCTTGGAATCAATGAAATTGAAAACGTTGCTTACAATAAGGAAACGAATATTCTACTTTTAGAGATTGGCAGCACACAGATATTGTCCGGGCTTCGTCCAGATTTTAAGGATCTATATAATGCTCATGATAGCATCAACGGGGTACTTATAACAGCTCGGTCTCATCATGACGATTACGATTTTCACTCGAGGTATTTTTGGCCCTGGAGTGGAACTAATGAAGATCCTGTCACCGGTGGCACACATACATTCTTGGCCAAATACTGGGGCGATCGATTAAAGAAAAAGAAAATGAGATCATTCCAATCTTCAAAGAGGACTGGGTTTATGGAAGTAGAATTATACTCAGCCGAAACGCTATATATCAGGGGGCAAGCCGTCATAGTTTTTAGCGGTTATTTGAATTTATCTTCGTTAGGAATGTAATAATGATCTGAACTAAAGATAATGTAGGTTTGACTTGTTACTACCTGCTTATTCTGATTTCGTTCACAAATAGACCCTTATCGATTTTTAGGGTTAGCATTATTCATTTGCTTTATGTCCGTGCTTGTTTCAGATTTTCCCAATAAGTGTTCGCAAAAATAATCACTCCTCAACCAGAAGAAATATTCATTCATGTCACCATATCCATGTCTTTGACCTGGAAATATGAAAAAGTCAAATCGTTTATTGGCTTTAATTAGCGCTTTAGCCATTCTAATAGTGGC
>JAJCYJ010000238.1 GCA_029262975.1 Saprospiraceae bacterium | reverse complement strand
AATTGTGGTTGTTATATTATAGTTCTCATTATTGAAATTGCAAATTGTTTAAACCGCTATTCGAATGTCTGTAACTTGGAATAAATATGTGTTTAAGAAGGATATGTGAAGACTTGAGTGATAACGCAGCGTACTATAATGGATATGGGTTTGAAGTTTACAAACTTCAAACAGCGGAGGCGCTAGGGCCAGGGCGCGGGTGGCAATTTATCGTTTTCAAAATTACATCGTTGGGCGTAGGTTGCACCTACGTCCTCAAATATGATACCCACAAATCATTTTAAAATACAATCGTCGCTACTGGAAAAGTCTCTTTTCCAGTTCTTATCATCAAAAGGCACTAATTAGAATTATAGTTGTCGAACTTTCTTGGCATATGAGAAAGATAGAGCTAATCCTCCGACCTGCGGCCACCTTCCCGCGAAAAGCGCGGGACAGGCTCTTTGAAAGGAGGACCATAAATAGTGCAGCAATGCAAATGTCCCACTTTCCAAAGGGGGTGCCGAAGGCGGGGGATTCCTTTCGATTACTTTTCTGGGACGGGTCACCCGATAGTAAAAAATGATTTAATTCTAAATAGGACGTCAGAGTCATAGAGGTTTATAATATTATTCTAACCGGGTGTATGTCATAGTTATTTAGAAGAAAGGCCAAACTATGAGCAAAGTATTAAAGTGAATTTTGAGTGTGTAATATCTGATTCTAATTTGTATTTTTTCTAAATTTGTTAATCTTGCATGTTGTATTCAATTCCACCCCCTGGCCCCTCAAGGTGGATAGAATTGTGGAAATTATATTGGTTCTAATTATAGAAATTGTAAATTATTTGATCGTTTGATGAATGCATTAATTTGAACAGAATATTTCTTTAGACAACAAAAATAGCAGCGATGATATCGGGTGTGCAATGGCTGATATGGCGCTGCGGCCATGCCGGGCCTGCTTGCAAAGCAGGTGTGCTTAAAGGTCTGGCGTAAGAGCAGTATGACCTCAAACGTGCAATCCTAATTTTATAAAAGATAATGTAGTGCTCTGCATTCTGCTGACCTTTAATCTGCATATTAAATCAGCCGATTTTGCGCTCCTTTTTTAAAAAGGAGTAAACTAGGATAAAAGGAACAGGATAAATATTTTATTGAGAAGAATTAGGTGCCCTGACGATCAAAAGTTACCCCGCTGTTCCCGCTGTTCCCGCTGTTCCCGCTGTTCCCGCTCTTCGAATGTCTGTGACTTCAAACTAATATAGAATATGGGTTTGAAGTTACAAACTTCAAACAGCGCAGGTCGTCTACTTAGTCTTTATCATTTAATGACATAGAATATGGATTTTCAGACCACCAAAATTCATAGAAAATGGGCATTTCCACAAAAAGAGCTAGGTATATGCCCTAAGTTTTACTAAAATACATGGCCATTTTAATTATTATTTAAATCTCTATTTATATCTTGGTCGCTACTGATTATCAATCATTTATAGAAGATTTTCATATATGAGACTAATATTAACACTTGTACTTATTTTGTCAATTATAACTCATGGGTACTCAGACCCTAAGAAACCAAAGAAACCGACGAAGTGTACGGTCTATTCTTGCAACGACTGGGATTGGCAAAATAAAAAGGGTCTTTTTGACCCTCATTCGATTCAATGGCCACTCCATTATACCGGCGAAATCTTCAAAGACAAGGTAGATGGCGGACATTATGACATCGATGTGATTTTTAATCATTATGGTAAAAAAACACGAGTGCCTCTTAAGGACTATAGAAATTCAACCTATCATCCGGATCCTTGGTTTTTGGATAAAGGACTCAAAATGAATGATGCTTTTACCTGTAATTACTGGGTGGAAGACCGGCCGTATTGGAAGGATAATTCGTGCTCCATGATCGCCCACACACATGAAGACAAACAGATAAATTTTGACGGACCATCGTGTAGTAAAATCATCAGGGAATGGACGATCATAGACTGGTGTAAATGGGAACCGAATGGCATCAACAATACTAAAAATGAACGATACACCCTGGTAAAAGACCTGGTCTCTCATAAGGTATACTTCAGTTATGGTGGAAAGCAACATGATATAGAACATGATGGCTGGTATAGTTTCCAGCAGGTCATAAAAATTCTAGATAAGGATCCTCCGAAAATTTGGAACTGCGGGGATATTGAATTTGATCTTGAAGGTGAATGTGCAGCTAAAGTAAAACTAAAAAATCGGGCGAAAGACACAGGTCCTTGCCCTGGCGAAAAACTAACGGTAGAACTAAAAGTTTATCGAACGGATGGTTTCGTGGTGATCGAAAAATGGCTGAATGCATGGCATGATAAGGACTTTGAGGTTAATCTTGGGTATATGCCAGCAGGTGACTACCTGATTCATTGGTCTGTTCGTGATGGTTGTGGCAATGAGGGAACCTGTACACAAAAACTAAAAGTAATCGATAAAAACCCACCTCATCTGATCTGTATCCAGGATTTGAGTACATCGATCAACAGTGATGATGGCGTAACTATATGGGCGAAAGACTTTGTACATAAAGTAGAAGGACCTTGTTATGACAACAATATTACGTATTCATTTTACAAGGATTCTTTGGTGACTAGTTTGACATTCAATTGCCCTGATGGACTTGGCATCAATGAATTAGAAGTTTTTGTAAAAGCAGGAAACGGGGTATATGCTTCGTGTAACACCACGCTATTTGTTGCCGATCATGCACAATGTGATCCTGATGCAATGCAGATAGCAGGTAAAGTAACAGATCGATTTATGAGACCCATAACCGGGGCAGAAGTGATGGTTACTGCGGAACAGGAATATATTAATTCCGGTATGTCTAATCAGAACGGAATCTATGGTGTAAACGGCATTTCCTTCGATCTCGGCAGACCTGAGATAGCTGCGACCGTTCATGATGAAGCGGCTAAAGGTCTAGATGCTGTTGACCTCATATATTTATTGAGACATGTCCTTGATATTGAAAAACTCGAAAAGACAGACCAACGAGCTGCCGCAGATGTGAATAGTGATGGCGTCATTGATATGGAGGATTATTGGGATCTGACTGATATTATTTATGATGTTCCGGGAAGGGAAGCCAATATTAAAACCTGGAAATTCTATGATGAGCTGATTCGATTCGCCGGCATATCCAATGCTGAACGTCTTGTGAGACCTGTAAAACTGGCCCGATACCGCCATCGATACGACTTGATTGGTATCAAGACAGGAGATATTAATTTCTCCTGGACCCAGGAAGCTGTAGCAGAAAACAGATCAGCAGGCCGCTCTTCAGATTATAATGTGAGAGCGCTTGAAGGATTACAAACTACCAATGTCTCTATCCCCAATGGAGGAGATATTTATTCAATTGTTTTGAATAGTGCCGATATAAATAAAGCCTTAATCACGAGCGTAAGTGCAGGTAGCGCTGACTTGACCTTCACGGTCGAGGAGATAGAAGGAAAGCGTTCTTTGATCATCCTTTCTACTGTGGATTTATCTGGAATGACAGTTGAGATTAATACGACAGAGTCCATTTCATTGGATGAATCAGGTTTGTTATTTAGTACACAATCAATTGATAATGGCAGAACTATTCCTTGGAATTTGAATGAAGTAATCAGCACCCATGGAGACATGATTGTCAGTCCTAATCCATTCGGAGAATTCTTTATGCTTTCTCTGGATTCTGACACGAATGACAAGTTAGGAATTGAGATATTTGATGCTACCGGAAAGTTGATGAGTACAGAGGAATGGAATATTGATAGAGGAGCTAATCAAATAAGCATCAATACTGACTTATTTAGATCGGGTCTCTACATCGTAAAGGCGGCGTCTTCATCAAAACAATTTGTGCATCGAATTATAAAAAAATAACATATATAAACCTTTCACTGCTAATATATTAAGAGGGATTAATGCCACATCATTAGTCCCTCTTTTTATTTTTACAAGAGATCCTTCAATTATCCCTCCTTATTTCATTCATAATGAGTCAA
>JAJCYJ010000237.1 GCA_029262975.1 Saprospiraceae bacterium | reverse complement strand
CAAGTAAGAGAATATTGATGGGCCCCGGACCGAGTGACGCCCATCCCAGGGTACTGAAAGCCATGGCGACACCACTGATTGGTCACCTGGATCCAGAGTTTGTAGCTATTATGGATGACATAAAATATATGACACAACAGACTTTTCAGACGGATAACTACCTCACTTTTGTCGTATCAGCACCAGGTAGCGCAGGTATGGAAACATGTCTTGTAAATCTTCTTGAGCCCGGAGATGAAGCCGTCATATGTATTCACGGTGTTTTTGGGGGACGCATGGCAGATATAGCAGAGCGATGCGGAGCTAAAGTAACTAAGGTAGAAGCGCCCTGGGGAGAGTCGATCGATCCGGAACAAGTAAAAGCAGCACTCGATAAGGTAGCTAATCCTAAGATAGTAGCCATCGTCCACGCAGAAACATCAACAGGAGTCTTGCAACCTCTCGAAAAAATTAGCGAGTTGACGCATGATGCCCGGGCCTTATTAGTTGTAGATGCTGTAACATCATATTGTGGTACTCAACTCAAAGTTGATGAATGGCAAATTGATGCTATATATTCAGGCACTCAAAAATGCCTTAGCGCACCTCCGGGATTATCACCTGTATCTTTCAGTGAGGCTGCCATAAAAGCGCTCGAAAATCGCAAGACCAAAGTTCAAAGTTGGTTTTTGGATTTATCACTTGTGAAGAATTATTGGTCCGGTGCTAAAAGAGCTTATCACCACACGGCACCCGTATCAGCCATGTACGCGCTGCGGGAGGCACTGCAGATTGTCCTGGAAGAAGGACTTGAAAACCGGTTCGCCAGGCATCAAAAGAATCACGAACTTCTGAAGTTGGAATTAGAAAATCTCGGGTTTCAATTTTTGGTAAAAGAGGGTTTCAGACTTCCCATGTTAAATGCAGTAAAAGTACCCGAAGGATTAGATGAGGCGGCCATACGGAAGCGTCTTTTAAATGAATACAATATTGAAGTAGGAGGAGGTCTTGGCCAATTTGCTGGCAAGCTTTGGCGAGTAGGACTCATGGGAGAGAGTTCTTCACCTAACCATATAAATATGTTAAGCTCAGCACTAAAAGCTATAATTTAGAATGTCTGGCCACCATCTTTTTATAAATGACCTGAAGCTTCATATTAAAGGAAACGTATTGTCGGACAGTGCCAGTCTTGGTATTTATGCAACAGATGCTAGTGTATATCAGATTACGCCAATTGTAATTGTCCTGCCAAAAGACGAATTTGATGTAGCCACCGCGATTAGAATTTCTAAAGACTATAAGATAAGTATTTTACCCAGAGGAGGAGGAACCAGTCTGGCGGGACAAACTGTCGGTCATTCTATGATACTTGACTTTTCTAAGTATATGAATCGACTGCTCGAAGTGAATGTAGAAGGAAAATGGGCTCGTGTTCAGCCCGGACTTGTCCGTGATGAACTAAATGCACAATTAGAAAAACATCGATTACATTTTGCTCCTGATCCGGCTACCTCCAGCAGGGCCAATATCGGAGGTATGATTGGAAATAATTCGTCAGGTACGAAAAGTATTCTATTTGGGAAGACTGTAGATCATTTACTGGAATTAAAAATTATTTTAGAAGATGGAAATATATTAAATTTTAATTCTTTATCTGCTGAGGATTATAAAAGCAAAACTTTACTAAGTACACGAGAAGGTGAAATATACCGTGAATTTGAAAAAGTAATTCAAAGTAATCAGGAAGAAATAAAGTCCCGATTCCCTAAAGTAATGCGAAGGGTTCAGGGGTATAACCTTGATGAATTCGTATATGGTGGTAGCTGGAACCTCAGCAAAATTATCTGTGGAAGTGAGGGGACGCTCGCTACAATCGTAGAGGCACGGATAAATCTTGAACCTCTGCCAAATAGTAAATCGGTTTGTGTCGTTCATTTTAAAGAAGTGCAGGAAGCTATAGCCTCGGTGACACATATGTTGCCATTTAAGCCTTCTGCAATTGAAATTCTCGATCGAACAGTCTTAGAGATGAGTCGTACTAATCTTACGACAGCGCGGCATAGTCATTTTATTCAAGGTAATCCTGCGGCTATATTAATAGTGGAGTTTTATGGTGATGATGAAGATGATGTTATGAGTCGACCTTCTTTGATGATCGAAGAATTAAAAAAGAAAAAGATGGGTTATACGTACCCTCTTTACCCTGAAGGCAGTGTCTATGAAGATGTATGGACAATTAGAAAAAAAGGCTTAGGCTTAATGTTGGGTATGAAGGGTAATAAAAAGCCCTTGCCCTTTATTGAAGATGCAAGTATTCCATCTCAACATCTGCCGGAGTACATCGATCAGGTTTTAAATATTTGCAAGGAGAACCAGACGGAAGCAGCTATGTATGCTCATGCTAGTGTAGGCGTGATCCATGTGCGTCCGATACTGGATTTGCGTCAACAGGAAGATATTGACAGATTCAAAAAGATATCTGCTGCAACTTTTCAATTAGTAAAAAAATACGGGGGATCATGGAGCGGAGAACATGGTGATGGATTGGTAAGAAGTTACTACTTGGAAGAATTCTTCGGAGATCAAGTGTATTCGGCTCTTAAGAATGTAAAACAATTATTTGATCCGGAAAATAGAATGAATCCTGGTAAAATTATAAATGCACAACCTATACATCAAGACTTGCGCTATGGCGTAAAGTATAAAGACCAGGAATTTGAGACGATTTATAAATACAGAGAAAATGAAAGCTTTAGTAATGAAGTCCATATGTGTACGGGTGTAGGCGAGTGCCGAAAGGTATTAGGCGGTACCATGTGTCCAAGTTTTAAAGTGACCCGTGATGAGGAGCATTCGACGCGAGGAAGAGCAAATGCCTTACGACTGGCAATGTCTGGCCAATTAGAACATAATGGATTATTGGATGACAGATTAAAACAAGCTTTGGATTTGTGTCTTTCATGCAAGGCTTGTAAATCAGAATGTCCCAGTAATGTGGATATGGCAAAGTTGAAAAGTGAGGTCCTGCAATTGCGCTATGACAAACTAGGTATTTCAATGAGAGACAGGGCCATCAGAGCTTCATCGTATATGTCTGGAAAATTGAGCGGAAGAATGTCGTTGCTAGTCAATAACTTATTAAAATTATCTCCCGTTAAAAAAATAATGCAGGGAACTGTAGGGTTTGACCAAAGACGTACACTGCCAGGCTATGCAAATCAAACATTCTCATCGTGGTTTAAGAAATATTACGTGCCTACTTCAGGTGCTCATTCCAAAGTGATTCTATTTGCAGATACATATTTGAATTATCATGAACCGGCTATTGGAATTTCGGCTACAAAGTTATTAACTGCCTTTGGCTATGATGTTGTTTTAGCTGATTTGGGTTGTTGCCAAAGACCAAAAATTTCTCATGGCTTTTTAAAAGATGCCAAGAAGAAAGGCGAAATTCTGGTCCGGCGTTTGGATGAATTAATGCAGGATAATATTCCAGTTGTTGTTTGTGAGCCAAGTTGTGCATCTGCGCTTAACGATGACCTTCCTGACAT
>JAJCYJ010000236.1 GCA_029262975.1 Saprospiraceae bacterium | reverse complement strand
TCCATTTCTAAGGTCACATAGCCGCCAGTCAACATAATCATGGCAAATGCGACTAAGACCAAGAATCGGTTTCTCAGAGAAACCTGTATGATTTTATTAAGCATAAGATTATATTTTTGAATACAAATTCAATTCGACTAATTACCTAACCAGTAATTCAGTTCTACACTCAAAACATTGAATTTGTACAAGGCTGTTAAATACTGCTGTTTCACTTTTACAACCTGCTCCAGGCCATCCAAATATTCCAGATAACTAATCTCTCCTTCTGCATAGGCTTTCAAATTGACCTCGCTTTGTTCATTCACTATGGGCGTCAAATTTTGTTGGAGATATTCCAATATGTGTGTTTGATGTTCGATGCGATATTGGAGTTCAGCAATTTCCCTTTCCAATTCTTGTTCTTTGGTTTTCAAATCTGCTTCCTGCACCTTCACACCTATTTCAGCCGCTTCAATTCGACCCTGGTATGCTTTTTTAAAAAGTGGGATATTTACTCCTATTTGATAGCCAAACAATGGGAAGTTACCAGAAGCAGTTTGTAATTTGAAACCTGAATTGATTTGTGGCAGAAGTTGCACTTTCACCGATTCAATTTTAGCAGATGCCAATTCTCGCTGTGCCTCGAAGACTTGCAAATGAGGATTTTTTTCGATCGCTGAATCAAATGCTAATAAATCATCAGAAGTTAAATTTCCTTGTGCCTCATATATAGTATCAGACTGCAACCATTGGTTAAATATCGTAATAGCAATTTGATATTCTTCTAAAGCATGTTCTTGTTCTAATTGTGCTTGCCCTAATCGTGATCTAGCTGCTAATTGAGGAATCCTTCCTGTTTCGCCTGATTCTAATTGAATAGTAGCAACCGACAAAAAATTGTCATATAGTCTAAGATTTTCGGCAACCAACTCTTGTTTATCTTTCGCATATAGCAGTTGATAATATGCTCGTTCTACCTGCCGCTTAAGTTCTTGGTCTGTTAATGCCATTTGCTTTTCTGCAACCGTCGCACCCTGCTTATAAAAGGCTTGTTGAGTTTGACCTACTTTTGGTAAGTAAAAATTTTGCTGGATATTTATCGAGTGGACACCGGATTGACCATTCACTCCAAACTCTTCTCCAGATAGATAAATCTGAGTCGGTTGTATTAGAAGCCCTGCCTCAGCCATTTTGTTTTGTTGGTCAATGGCAAATTTATCTCGATGCAATCCAGCATAATTTTTCCGGGCGATAATCAGTGCGTCCTCCAGGCTAATCGATTTAGTTTGTCCGAAGCTTACAGTTGTTATGGCACAAACCAATCCCAACAACAACACTAGTTGTATTTTAAATTGTTTTTGAATCATCTTTGAAAGATTATAGTTTGTGATTAATGTTCATGTCCGTGTGCAGGAATGGTGGAAGACATAGATGCCATTTTAATTTGATAAGCACCTTCGGTTACAACCCATTCTCCTTCGATAACACCAGAAAGAATTTGGACATTGACACCATCATCTATACCCAAATTCACTTCTCTTTTTTCAAAACTTTCTCCCCCTGTTTGGACATACACATAATTCAAACTATAATCTTGCATCACCGCAGACTTAGAAATAACCAACTCTTTATCGATTGGATTGGTTAATAAAAACAATTCTACAAACGAACCAGGAATGAGGTCATGCAAATTATCTAGTTCAAATAAAACTGGAATAAAATTGCTCCCACGCTCAATTACCTTTCCGTAAGAAACCAACTTTCCATTATAGTCTTCAATAGATTGCATTTCCGGTTGATAAGGCGTTTTAAAATTAGCAGATTGTACCCTCCGCAATTTTGGAAGGTGACTTTGAGAGACCTCTGCTTGTAAAAGCAATCGCCGATTACTGGTGATTTCAACTAATGGCGTGCCTTCTTCTACAAATTGTCCATCACTCACCAACACATTTTTTACAATACCAGTCATCGTTGCAGTTACAGATTGTCCTTCAGCATTATAATTGCTTGATAAAGTTTTAAACTCCGCTTGCGAAATGGTGTATTCCATCTTTCGTCGCTCAAATTCCTGCTGCCCGATAATTTGCTCCTTTACTAATCTTTCCGCTCGTTCAAAATCCTTTTTTGTTTTTTCTACACGAGCTTGTCCGACTTGGTATTTCTCTTCCAAGTTTGACTGTAACAAGCCTTTACTGCTAATTATAAAAAGACCTTCTCCAAAGCGAACATCTCTGCCCGCTTGCAAATTTTTACTTTTGAAAAAAACAATTCCATTACTTTTCGCAGCAATTACTTTTTCTTCTCCTTTGACTGGTTGAATTTCTCCTGAAGTATGAATCACTTCTCTGATCGGCTGTTTTTTTACCTGCTCTATGGCAAAGTCAATTTTCCATGCTTGCTCTTTGAGAAATGAAACTCCGTCAACTGCAGGTTGAGGCGGATTAGCCGCCAAAGCTGCTGCTTCATCAGGATAGACAGTCATATCAGAGATAGTGATAGTATCCGAAAAAAATGCTGTTTTTAAAATGAATTCTAAATTATAATCACCTTGTTTTTCAGGTGTTAAAGCAGGTCGAAAAATTCCCGGCGATGAAGGTGCTGAAACACTTTGCTCATGGACGCTTTGAGCTCCTTCTATTAACCGTACCGTTACTTCACCCTGTGTGACTGCTTTGAAGTTTATCATTTCTGAAAAGTGCGCCGCAAAGCGACTTTCTCTACCTACAATCAAAGGAGGAAACTCAACAAAGAGTTCTGAATTTTGTGTCCAAATGGTAAAAGCAAGTGATTCTAATTCTGGTCCGTGCAGTGCATGTGTTTCATCGCCATGGGTATGAGTACCTTCCCCATGTTCGTGAGCGCAACTACTCATTAGCATTAGTAACCCTACCATCACAATGGCAGAGAAATAAATATATTTCATCTTGTCTAATTCTTTCGTTTAGTAAAATAAAAATGATTGCTTAGGGCACTGAATTACCCCTAAGAGCTAAGATTAGACGAATGATGGAGGCCCTCTTAAAGGAGTATTGTCTGGAATTGATATCTGAAGAAAGTCCGAATTATAAGGCGGTGGACGCGGTAAAGAAGCGGTATCTACGCTCAACGGCACAAAGCTATTTCCATAACAATAGAAATAGACTGTTTTATTTAGATTTATAACTTTCTCTGTTGAAGTTTTCTGAGCAATAGCAATATGCTCGTCGGCATGGTCATCTGCATGATTTAATTTTTCGAACAAATGACCTACAAAATGAAATATACCAACGTGAAAACGATGCTCATGGTGAACTTCTTGAAATTCTTCATGATGATGAGTAGTAGCTGATTTGGGGAGTATTTGTTCTTCTGAGGTAAGCGAAATGGGAACATTTTGGTGCAAAACCACCAAAACATAGACAGTTAACAATAACCAACTTAGTAATCTTCTTTTTATATCCAACATGTACGTTGTAAAGCTAAATTTAATTTTTGAGAATCTTCTATATTCAGCATTCTCGTTAAAGCTAGTAAAATTTCAGTGGACAATGGGTATCAAAGAATGAATAGAACAATAGATGAACTGGTCCAATAACTATTAGTGTTCTAATAATATTGTTGTGTCATCTAAGAACACGAATATTAACCCCTAAGACTCTGATAATATAAATAGTTGTTCTTGTTAATTAAAACATATGAACCCTCTATGGGGCTGGATCTAAGAAAGAGCGACTATTAACAGAAGGCTTTTCTGTAGGAAGCTTTTTGGAAATTATAATCCATCATATCCTATTTCCGTTTATTTATCTAATCCTTCAACATCTCTGATTCAATTTCATCGGGGTCCTCACTTTCATCCTCCGCTCCTTCTCCATCATATTCATCAACATCCAAATCTTCTTCCATTTCCTCTTCCATATCATCATACTTGTCTTTATAAGCAGCTTTAACTGACTTTTTCAGATTACCATCTCCATCATAATCATCATCTCCTTCAATGATCTGTCTGGCAATATCTTTGGTCATTCTAATAAGATAATGCCGGTCGTCTGTTTCAAATGGCAGTGCACTCTCATATTTCCCCTTACTATTAGGAAATGTAACTAGATGTCTGTCAAATCCGTAAGGAAAGTTTAATTTGATTTGCTCTTTGACATGGTTGCCAAGCTTCTCAAAATCTTTAACGACTCGTGGTTTGTTCATGGGGAATTTATAATTTATGATGAAAATTGAAGACTTAGACTAATGCCCCAAAGATGCCGCAACCGATCAAGGCTTCTCTTGGTATTAACCCTTCTTTTTCAAAAAAACCTATTCTTATTTTTTCCTACTCTCTAGTCCCTTTTTTATTATAGGCCACTTTTCTGCCATTAGTCCACACTATACCTGGAGCCTACATGTAAAAAAACATATTACGTTTAATTATAATGTGTTAGTTGTTGTAAATTTTAAAATTATCTTTTGAAAGTTAAAAAGGCGGGCCGATCAGTTGGCATTGGTGCAATTCATTTCTTATTGATTGAATGACAACGTTGGAGCCAAAGCTTTATCGCAATGGCAACAACTCAAAAAAAAAGAAATTCTGAACTGCACATTGGGAATAATAATATTCATCAAGACATATATCTGCAGTCAGATTAATCAGAGATATAAGGTCTCATAACTTCTGCCCAAATAGCATAGCCTTGCGCATTCATATGTAAATTATCACCACTAAAAATGTGCGACTTTACGGTACCATCTTCATTGCACATCGGCTGCCAAATATCTATAAATGTTATCTTTTCATCTGTCCCGCACCATAAAGACAAGGCTTGGTTAAACGCTACATATTCTTTTTGAAATGCCCATCTCGCTACACTCGGTTTTGCTGCAATAAAGTAAATGTCCGTATCCGGGAGCCGCTCCCTGATATGCCTGGCCAACAATTTCGTATCTGACATAATCTCCAGGGTAGTCTTCCCTAAGGCAATATCATTATCTCCTTCATAGATAAAAACTTTGTCAGGGCTGTATTTAAAAATAAGACTGTCCCTATAATATAACAAATCACTCATTTGCGAACCTCCAAATCCCCTGTTTAGTACAGGGTCATTGGGAAAATCAGTAGAGAGTGTCTTCCAAAATTTAATACTTGAACTACCGGTAAATAGATAGACTTTTTCTCCTCCGGGGACATCGTTCATGGACATAAGCTTACTTACTTCATCCTCAAATCTTAAGGGGTCTTGTGCGATTCCATTCGGGACAACGAATAGAAGGAGGAAGAAGAATGAAAATAATTTGAAGTTCATAAGCTATGATATTTTGAAACAAACATAATTAAAACACTCTTGGGAAGAGTGAATTTTCGGAATACTAAGAAGTTCTCAATGGTAAAAGAACATTTCTAGATTATGAACAAAATCAGATATGATTTAAGTTGAAGCAGCTATCTTTCCATTTCAATATATAAGTTATGTATTCAACTAGATTAAGCTTTATATCACTTTTCTTGCTCACCGCTACCCTATCATTGACGGGGCAGGAAATCAGATCATTGGATATTAGCCAACTGGACGAATATATAGAAACCGCCAGACAGCAATGGAATGTGCCCGGCCTGAGTGTAACCGTCGTCAAAGATGGAAAGACACTCTTAGCCAAAGGGTACGGAGTAAGGTCGATTCATACCCAGGAGCCAGTTGATGCACAAACGCTCTTCATGCTGGGTTCGACCACAAAGGCCATGACGGCAGCGGCCATGGCCATGTTAGTAGATGAAGGTGTCGTTTCGTGGCATGATAAAGTAATTGATCATCTTCCCTGGTTTAGACTTCATGACCCCTATGTTGCTAATGAATTGACTATAAAAGATCTATTTACGCATAATAGCGGTGTGGGAAATGCGGATTTACTCTGGGTATTATGGGATTATTCGACTGAAGAAATTGTCCGCCGAATGTCTAATTTGCCGTTGAGCTACAGTATGCGAGGAGGATATACTTACCAGAATATTATGTATGCTACGGCTGGCTTAGTCATAGAAAAGGCAAGTGGACAGGATTGGGACCGTTTTATCCATCAAAGACTCTTTGAACCTCTTGGCATGAATAAATCATGTGCACTAAAGGCGTGCGCCGAAACATTTGAAAATAGAACTAAGCCTCACTATCCGACAGATGATGGAATTATACAGATCATAGATTCGAACGCGGATAGCATCGGATCAGCAGGTTCTGCGTGGTCTTGCCCAGAGGACATTCAGAAATGGATGAATTTTGTCCTTGATAGTGCAGTTGTGAATGGCAAGAGATTAATCAGTAAAGAAAATTTCGAGATATTACATAGTCCGCACATCATCATTCCCCGGGGTAGTTTTTATCCAACGACAGAATTAACCAAGCCTCATTTTACTGCCTATAGCCTTGGTTGGTTTCTCCATGATTACAAAGGAGAATATGTTCAATTTCATACAGGCAGTCTGAATGGTTCGGGTGCAATAATCGGCATGATACCTGATCATAACCTGGCCGTATATGTCATGGTCAACCTGGATCATGCTGAAGTGCGGCATGCGATCATGTATAAAGTCTTTGATTTTATCTTAGGTCTCGGAGACCGTGACTGGAGCACGGACTTGTTCCGTCTTTATTCAAAGAGAAATGATCAGGGCAAAATGAGGCGCGAAAAGTTAATCGCCAGTAGAATACCAAATGCGCCATCTAACATTCCTGCTCAAAATATGACCGGGACTTATGAAAACGCCTACTTAGGAATTCTGACGATTACAAACTCGAATGAGGAGTTAATCATTAATTGTCGTCCTGACAGACATATTAGCCTGGATCATTGGCACAACAATACATTTTTAGGTCGCATAGTCGAATATGAACATGACACAGGTGACCTAATAGATTTTGATGTAGATGCTATGGGAAATCTATCTTTTACCTTGTTTGGTTATGAGTTTGCTAAGAAGAGATAATTCAAGATCATAGAATTCCATCCAATGGGTTCCGCCAAAGGGGGACAGGTTTAATCCATTGTGCTCATCGAAGAACCAATAGTTCAAAAAAATGATAGATAAATCTTACAATTTGCATTAAAAGAGAAGAATTTTCTAATCCATCGACATGCCTTAAAATAAGAAAAGCCCTTGTTAGGGGGCCATTCTTAAGGATAAAATCCTATTCTAGTCTAAATCATAA
>JAJCYJ010000235.1 GCA_029262975.1 Saprospiraceae bacterium | reverse complement strand
CCGGTTACTACAGGAGACAACATTGAGTTTTATTGAATACCGTGGATATGCCAGGATAATTGCACCCAGACTTCTAATCGAGCAGGATTATTCTTCAGATTATTATCAAGCTTTAGAGGGAAGTTTTTCAAGTTCAGGGCAAGTGACCCGAAAACGCGAAGTAGGCAATATATCTCTTTTGGGACCGGATGGACTAGCAGATATTTCTGGCATTGTCCTGGATATTCAAACAGACGAACCAGTGATTGGGGCTACAGTGATGGTTAGCGATTTAAATATTGGTACGACTACAGACGTTGATGGTTCATATCTGATAGAAAATATTCCTGCCGGGGCACATGATTTACTCGTTAGTTTTCTTGGTTATAGTGATTTTTCAGAGAGTGTAGAAATCAGAAGTAATGGCACATTGAATATTGAATTGGACAAGAGTGCTGTACAATTAAGCGAAGTTACGATTAGGGCAAGAGCTGCAGATGCAAGCGTAAACCAAGTACAGATTGGGGTGGAGAGTATGGATGTTAAGGAGATTAAGAAATTGCCTACTTTCTTAGGAGAAGTCGATATAATCAAAAGTTTTTTACTTCAGCCAGGAGTCAGTACAGTAGGTGAAGGCGCTTCAGGGTTTAATGTTCGCGGTGGAGATGTAGATCAAAATCTAATTCTGCAGGATGAAGCTATATTATTTAATTCGTCTCACTCTCTTGGGTTCTTTTCTACTTTCAATTCTGATCTTATCAGAAAGGTAGATTTATACAAGGCTAACATTCCTGCTCAGTTTGGTGGTCGACTTGTCTCTGTCATGGATGTTGAAATGAGGGAAGGTGACTTCCAACAATTCAGATTAAAAGGAGGGATAGGCCCAGTATCCAGCAAACTGGCAATGGAAGGGCCAATAATTAAGGACAAAGTAGCCTTCCTTGGAGGTTTCAGATCTTCTTACACCGATTGGCTATTGCAAAGACTTAGTAATGTCGAGCTTCAGCGCAGTTCATCGTTTTTTTATGATGGAAATTTCAGGATCACAGTTAAGCCAAATGATAAACATACATTTCTAGTTACAGGATATACTTCTAAAGATGACTTCAGCTACAATGACGATTTTGGTTTTGACTATTCGACCTTGTTTGGTGAGTTTACATATAAGATGCTGATCAATGATAAAATGATAAATAGCTTGACGGCTGTCGTCAGCAAATATAAATCCAGTCAATTTGACTTAAATGGTATCGATGCTGCACAAATAGATAATAACGTCTCATATATCAAGATCAAGGATAATTTGAAAATTGTGCCTTCTGACGAAATAGAATTAAATCTGGGGGCTTCCATGATTAATTATTTTGTCGACCCAGGAGACAGAACTCCATTTGGAGATATTTCGATCATCTCACCTCTTTCTCTTGATCAGGAAAAAGGACGTGAATCGGCCGTTTTTGGCGGTATAAATTATAGTCTTTCTGACGCATTTCAGATTTCAGGTGGTGCAAGACTATCATACTATCAATTTCTTGGTCCTCACGAAGAATTTCAATACGAAGACCCCAATTTTCCAACGGATAGTCAAATCTCATCGGTGGTTACGAAGACTGGGACAGTGGCCAGCTATTCAGCTATTGAACCCAGGGTTTCATTACGCTATAACCTGGGAGATCATTCGAGCCTTAAAGGTGGATACAGCCGAACATCTCAATTTATAAGTCAAATTTTTAATACTGATAGTCCGACACCATCCAGTCAATGGCAACTCAGTACAAGATATATTAAACCCTTAAAATCCCACAATGTATCAATTGGTGTCTTTAAAAACTCTGATGATAATGTATGGGAGACAAGTGTAGAATTTTATGCGCGAAAGATTGATCAGTTATTCGACTATGTCGATTTTGCCGAGTTGCTTGTTAATGATCATTTAGAAACCGATTTAGCAGGCGGTGAGGGTCGAGCATATGGAGGTGAATTGAGTATTAAAAAGAATGCAGGGGAATTAAATGGATGGTTCAGTTATACATATGCCAGATCAGAAAGACGTATTGAAAACATCAATAACGGAGATTGGTATCTCAGTAATTTTGATAAAACACATGATGCCTCTCTTATCTTAAATTATAATCCTAATCAGAGAAACACTTTTACCATAAACGTAAATTACAGTACCGGACGACCTACCACACCGCCAATTGGAAACTTTATTACGGGGAATAATATTGTTATTCCAATTTACTCCACAAGAAATTCTAATCGTGTCCCTGATTATTTTAGAATTGATATGGCCTATACAGTAGGTGAAGGTTATAAAAAGAATAAAAGATTTAAAACGAGTTGGACTTTTTCTATTTACAATGTTCTTGGCAGAAAAAATCCATTCTCGGTTTTCTTTACGCGTGCCGCATTTGAAAAAGTTCAGGCAAACCGCTTGGCTATTTTAGGTTCCGTATTTCCATCACTGACAGTAAATTTTGAGTTGCAATGATAAATTTGTCTGATAAATTATTGCTTAAGTCATTCTTCTTGATGATGCTTATGACGGTGTCATGTATAGATCCTATTGACTTTGACGTACCAGCAGGATTAGCTAATAGTATCGTACTCCAGGGTAGGGTTGTAAAAGGTGATCCTTCTTTTGTTGAGTTAGGCGTGTCCAGACTTTTTGATTTCTCTCCGGAGTCACGACAGCCTGTAAGTGTACGTAAGGTTACTTTTTTTGACGATAACAACAATGAAATGTTATTGGAGACAAGGACTCCTGGTTCTTACAAGCAAATACTTGATAATACAACACCTATTCAGGCCACAATAGGGACAGGGTACAGGATAAGAGTAGAGACTTTTGACAATCGCATATATGAATCACAATCAGATATCCTGGCGACAAGTGGGAGGCCTGTATCGCTGGATGTAGCCGTTACCCAAGTTCTGGTACCAGATAGCAGAGGCAATTTTGAACCAGAAGATCAGATTAAGTTATCTATTGATTCTGATATAGAGAATAGCGGATCTGGTGGTATTTATTGGGAGGTCAATACAGTATATAGAGTGACGGATGACGGTATTAATGATCCGGATGGGATAGAAAAAACGTGTTACTTAAATAAAACAGCCAATGTCAATCAGATATATGTCCTTGATCCTGGAGATTTAGCTGGAGGGAAAGTAGAGGACTTTGAGTTGACTGTTACGCCATTGGATTTTAGATTTGGTGAAGGTCTGTATTATGAAGTACGTCAGTATTCGCTCAGTCAGGGGGCTTTTAAATATTGGAATAGTATTAATATCCTAAGTGAAAGAGAAGGTAATATGTTCGACGGTCCGGTAGGCGAAATACCGACTAACTTTGAAAATATTAATGATCCGGAAGACGCAATATTTGGATATTTCTTTGCCGCGCAGGAAGATATTATTAGAAAGAGGGTGGATGCGGAATTAGCATCCACTGCGAGGACACTCTGTCCTTCTCCGAATCCTTGCTTTGCAGGTCCAGGAGGAAATTGTATATGCGGTCTTTGTTGTGACTGTCTGATTGATCCATCAGCGACTTTGATAAAACCTGCTTATTGGATTGATTAAAAATCTATTCAATTATAGATAACAGATTAATTATGCAAAATGTAAGAATTGTTTTAATAGCAACTTTACTGACATTCATATCTATCGTATTGAATAGCCAATCAGATGCTACAATCCATATAGATAAACCTTTTTATGTTACAGGCGAAGTCGCATGGTATAAAATTTATCTTCCTTCTGGATTTGAAAACATTTCTGGTAAAATAAAAGCAATCGTCCAGGGTAACAATAACCAGGTTGTAGATGAAAGTTTTGTTCAATTGGAAAAGTCGATGATTTCCGGTTATTATAAAATCCCATTTGATCTGAAGTCGGGTTTATATCATTTTAGCTTTTACGGATTAGAAAATAAGACTTTTGATCCTATAAAAATTCTGGAATTTGAAGTTCCTATTTATAATGATTTGAATGGAGAGGGTTTGCAACCTATTTTCCCACAAGAAGATTTAATGGGATATATACCAAATGCATCGAGTGGAAATCTAAATCTTAATTTGACTTCTGACAAAGAAAGTTATTCCCTTTCTGAAAAGGTGCGACTTTCCGCTGAAGTTAGAAATAGTGATGGCGAATTAGTTCCTGCTAATTTGTCGATCTCAGTTGTTGACAAGGGGCTAATTGGAAAATCACTTGAGACAGGTTGTGTTTTTTCAAAACCCATTCAACTTAAGTTCGGCGTCATGCTTGGCTTGGATGAAAGAACATATGTGCAAGGTAATATTTATGATGCAAATGACAATCCAGTTAAAATCAGTGTAATTGGTGCGTTTAATTCTGAAGAGAACAAGATGTTTTATTCCCGGTCTGATGAAAGTGGGAAATTCACAATTTTGATGAAGGATCAACTAGGTCGAAGTAAATTACAAATTGCAGGTTATCTGTATGAAGAATATGCGGATACACGCATTAATTTGAGAGCTGAAGATCCCGTAACTACGAACATTGCTATGACTTCCCAATATGATGATGATATTACTTCTTACCTCGAGGTCAGCAATAAAAGAAAAAGAATTTACCAGCATTTCAACCAACTTGAAAATGAGATAATAATAAAGGATTACGCTAAAAATAGATCAGAAGTACGTCCTAACAAAACTTTTAAAATAAACGAATACGTCAACTTCGAAACGGTAGGTAAGTTTTTCGATGAGATTTTAGGTTCTCAACTCAACTTCCTGAAAAGCGGTGATAAAATTACTGCCAGGATGTTTAATCCAGAGAGCAATAAAAATGGCGGAAGAAGTGATGACTATTATTTTCTGCGTTCGCCTGTCTTTATAGTAGATGGAAAAATTACAAAGGATGCCCAATTCATATACAACATGAAATCTGACAATGTTGATATGGTTGAACTGTATTATGACTGGAGAGACATAACGAAGCAATTTGGAACATTCGGAGAATTTGGATATGTGATTATCAAGACCAATCAGAGAGATTTTAAGTTGCCTCAAGGAGACGAAGAAGACATAATCAGTTACACTGGTCTTCAGCCCATTGTAGAATTTCCCGTACAAATATCTGAGAAGGATCGTTCATTTCCAGCATTTAAGCCGCTTCTGTATTGGCAGCCAAATCATTTCGTAAAAGACGAAAAGACTAAAGAAATCGAATTTTTAACGTCTGACGATATCAGTTCATTCGAAGTAGTAGTTGTAGCAAGAACCCTTGACGGGATAATACTTCAGAACCGAATTAATCTGAGCACAGTCATGGCTAACTGAATCCAGGAATTAGCCCACATACATGTATAAAAATGTTTGATTAATATCATCTCTTTTGTTGATGGCGATCATCCTACACCAATCAGGGTTCTTTCATCTTTGTGATAAATACAATGAATATGAAAGCCTTCGAATTATCTTTTAGTGCTGTGTTACTCAGATTTTATCTTATGATGGGTATTATTCTGGTCTCCTTCTTTATCGGTCAACCATTACTTGCCTTTTTAGCATTTCCTGTGCTGTTATCGGCCTTGCTCGGTGTAAAGATTGAATTAAAACCCTTGAAATTTATGCAGTTTAACCATTTCAAAAATGAAAGATCAAATACTTCAGGTATATCTGTAGCTGCATAAGTTTTACTGAGGCATAGATCTCAAACCGCGCTCATTAAGAATAGTAATTAATCCGCTTTCAACAGTTATGAGTCCTTCTGATTTGAACTCTGAAAGTGTCCTTATCAATGTCTCTTTGGCCGTACCAGCTTTCGATGCTAAATCTTCTCTGGATATATCCACAATGTTATCTTCGTCAGTTACGCTATCAAATGAAAGGAGGGCCATAGCAACTTTCCTTCTTACTGAGCTATAAGCTAACTCCAATAAATTCTGTTCGGTTTCTTCAACCTGATTGGATATCATCTTGATAAATTGGGCCGCGAAGTCGCGATTGTTAAATAGCAACAACTTGAAATCCTCTCTTGGTATAAGCCGCAATGTAGTTGCTTCAAGGGCCACGCAACTATCTATATAAGGGGATTCTGTAATAAGTGCATGATAACCAAAAAACTCTCCCTTTTTATAAATATGAGTGATTAGCTCCTTACCAAACTCATTGGTTTGAAAGCATTTAACACTCCCTGACACCAGAAAAAAGAGCCAGTGTGGTCTGCTTTCATGACTATAAATGACATCTTTTTTCTTATAATATCGCAACTCGCGATTCTCAGTAAGGAGCTCTAACTCTTCTTTGGCTTTTGCTTCAGAAAAAAAACGTTGAAGACTTTCTTCCGTTCCATCAAAAGAAATTGATGCTGTTTCAGACTTTTTGAGGCGCATTTCGATCGCTTCTAATAATTCTGTATCGTCAAAAGGTTTGGTGATATAATCATCAGCTCCCAGACCCATTCCTTTCCTGAAGTCTGAACGTTCTGCCTTAGCTGTTAAGAAAATAAAAGGTATATGATGTGTCTTTCGGTTTTTATTTAGAATTTTTAAAACGCCAAAACCATCCAATTCCGGCATCATTATATCGCATAGAATCAAGTCTGGTAATTTTTTTATAGCTTTTTCTACACCTTCTTTACCATGGGATGCAGCGTAGACCTCATATCCATCTAATTCGAGGATTTCACAGATATTTTCTCTGACCTCAAGTGTATCTTCTATAACTAATATTTTTTTCATATTTCGTAAGGAATATTAAGTGTGAAGGTCGTACCTGCTCCTTCTTTACTGTTAAATGTGAGTGTACCTTTAAGGAGATCTACATATCTTTTTACAATATTCAATCCAAGTCCAGTGCCCTGAATTGTCTCAACATTGGAAGCCCGGAAGAATCTCTGAAAAAGATATTGTTGTTCTGATGCGGGTATACCTATACCTTCATCTTGGATATTAAACTGGATCGAATCTTCATTGTATTGAATGGTGCAATGTATTATAGAACCTTCTCCAGAATATTTAGTTGCATTTGATATAAGATTAAAAAGTGAATTTTTTAGCATCCCGGGTTCAGTAAGTATAGTTCTTGGTTGCCCTATTATCTTCTTTACGATTTTTTGATTGGGCTTCATAATCCCATTTAATTCCTGGATGATCTGATCGCATAAATCAGGTAACGTGACAGGGGCTATTCTGACTTCTACCTTGCCTTCTTCTAATTTGCTTAAAGATAAGAAGTCATTGAGAATTCCCGTCAAATTAGCGACAGCAGATTTGATCCTTTCTACATGTTTGTGCCTTTTTTCGATTTGGGTATTATCTGGATATCGAGCTACTAATGAAGCAGATGACATTATTGTACTCAATGGCGTTCTGAATTCGTGTGATGCCATCGAGACAAATCGTGACTTTAGCTCGTTCAATTCTTTTTCTTTGTCAAGACTTCTTTTTAGTTCAATTCTACTTTCTTCTATCTTCCTGTTTGACTTAAGGAGTTCGTTGACAACATCTTCCAATTCCTGGGTTCGGGCCTCCACTTCTACTTCCAGATTAGCCTTAGCAATGCGAAGTTT
>JAJCYJ010000234.1 GCA_029262975.1 Saprospiraceae bacterium | reverse complement strand
GTTGATTAACAAATAATTATGCGACTATTAGATATGTTTGGCTCACACTTTTTTTGAAATATTGATCAATAATGGGGTATTGGTTTATATCGGGATAGCACTCCTATATCGTTACAGCTCCAATCATTTGTGACTTTTTCTGTCGCCAAAAATGCCTGCCGACCTTTGGTGGTCACCAAATTCACAAATGCCACGCTGCCTGAATCCTGCCCGCTAAGGCGCCAGCCCATCGACCCACATCATGCGGCTTTCCACGCCCGCCATTCTAAGAACTTTTCGTTTTCTTTATAAATTTTCTACTCTCCTCCTTACTCCTGAATGTCCCTAAAATAATAGTTGATGACACTGTAGGTGTATCAATAATAAGAGACCTGTTATGAATAGGATGATACGCTTGTCATACTTTAAAGGTAAGAAGCAGACTAAATTCTTAAATGAAGCCAATTCTTTCTAATAAAGGAATGGCCTTTATTATTATAGAATCAACGCCTCTCATATTGGGTCTGAATTCTAATTGAATTTTCCAGGACCTCCCATTTTTTGCATGTTTGCCATCATGTTTTGCATATTGTTTCCTTTGCTCAACATATGCATCATCTTTTTCATTTGATCAAATTGCTTAATGAACAAATTGATATCGTGAATATCGCGGCCACTTCCACTTGCAAGACGCTTTTTACGGGACATATTGAGTACTTCAGGATTAGCTCGTTCATGCGGTGTCATTGATTGAATAATGCATTCCACTTTTTTGAAAGCATTATCATCGATATCCAGATTCTTCGTCATTTTTCCGATACCGGGGATCATGCCCATCAAACTTTTCAGATCCCCCATTTTCTTTATTTGGTCTATTTGTTTGAGGAAATCATTAAAATCAAATTTGTTTTTCTTGATCTTCTTTTCGAGTTTGGCGGCTTCTTCTTCATCAAATTGATCCTGGGCTCTCTCAACAAATGAGATGATATCTCCCATCCCAAGTATCCGTTGTGCCATCCGATCCGGATAAAAGATATCGAGCTGCTCCATCTTTTCTCCGGTACTGATAAACTTGATAGGCTTACCTACAGTATATTTCACAGACAATGCCGCTCCACCTCTTGTATCACCGTCTAATTTGGTCAATACGACGCCGTCGTAGTTGATGCGATCATTAAATGCTTTCGCTGTATTTACTGCATCTTGTCCTGTCATTGAATCCACGACAAACAAAGTTTCATTTGGATCAATGCCCGACTTGATAGCCTCAATCTCATCCATCATTTCCTTATCTACAGCAAGACGACCTGCGGTATCCACTATTACTACATCAAACTTATTTTCGATAGCGTGAACAAGGGCGTTTTGGGCTATTGAAACAGGATTTTTATTTTCTTCCTCTTTGTAAATTGTTACGCCAACCTGTTCAGCAAGCACAGTTAACTGATCAATGGCTGCAGGACGATAAACATCACAGGCTGTCACCAGGACATTTTTGTTTTTCTTTTCCTTGAGAAACTTAGCTAGCTTACCTGTAAACGTTGTCTTACCCGATCCCTGCAACCCAGCAATCAAAATGACAGAAGGTTTGCCACTAAGATCTATTCCGACAGCGTCACCACCCATTAATGCAGTCATCTCGTCCTGGACGATCTTGACCATTAGCGCACCTGGCTTGACGGACTTAAGTACATTGGAAGAACCTAATGCCTTATCTTTTATCTTATCCGTAAATTCTTTGGCGATTTTGTAATTGACATCGGCGCCTACCAGTGCCCGTCGTATTTCTTTAATTGATTGGGCAACGTTAATCTCAGTTAACTTTGCCTCTCCTTTGAAATTTTTAAAGGCTAATTCCAGCTTATCACTTAAACTATCAAACATGGTCTTGTAAATATTGAGGTGCAAATATATGACATACCATATTTCTTAAGGACAACTTAATCTTTTAAGTACTTTAACTGATTTCTGGTTAAAAGAAGTTTAAATTCGCGCCCACTATTATATTACAAGATTGTTTAATCGTTTTTCCGGTGAATTTTGTGATAAAATAACTCCTGGTTTACATGATTGATATAAAATCTTTTAAAACGATCGGGTCTAACAAATCACTCATAGCAGTGATTTTACTTTCATTTACTGCAGTGATTTTGGGATTTGTAGTAACAACCTACTATCTGGCATATAATGAATTGCGTTCTGGATATCATCTTTATGATCCTTTAATAGCTTTTATCCCACCGATAGATTTGAGCTTCATAATATTTATTTGTACGTACAGCTGCATTGTTATTGGCTTACTCTTCAGCATGACTTCTCCCACGCGCATCATTCGCACCAATCTTGCCATACTCTGCCTTTTATTTTATAGGATGATCTGTATGTATCTCATTCCTTTGGAGCCACCACCAGGTATTATTCCTCTTCAAGACGAATTTTTAATGCATACGACTTATGGGCAGCAGGTTTTGTTGAAAGACTTATTTTTCTCGGGACACACAGCATCCGTAGTCCTTTTGTATCACATGGTAGATAATAAAATAGTATCCCGAGTCATGCTTTTCATGAGCTTCATTATAGGCACAATGCTCATTGTACAACATGTTCATTATACGATCGACGTCGTAGTCGCTTACGCCTTTGCGCATATTGCCTTTCTGAGTGGCGTCTGGTTAACCGAGAAATCGATACTATATTCTAGATTTGCCTTGATGAAAACGGCCAAATCTGTGCTGACACCAAACAAAATATAGCTGTAAGAAGCGTTCAATTACTCTTTTCTATAAATTAACCGGGATGAAGCTTCATCAGGTCATTGACTTTTAGCTATTTTAAGGCCTCTACAACGATCAGATATATCTGAAAATGATAAAGAAATCAATGGTGTCTTTTATCTCAGAGGTGCCTGGAATAATGATAAAAGCAGCTTTGGGGCTGCTCTTGTTATTCTTAATTATTGTGATTTGGAAAGGTCTTCACCAAGAAGGCTATGTCTTTCAGTCTATTCAAGTACCTAAAATTTATAGTGAAAGTGGCTTAACGGGTATAGTCTTATCAAGTCGTTTGGCAGACAAGGTAGGAGCAATGAAGGGTTCGTGGTCAAGTACAAGAACAGATTCACTCGATATTCAAATAGATAACAAGCCAGATCTAAACATTGACGTCATGGGTGTGGGTCTTTCTTCTGCTAACCTGACCTATCATATAAGGGAAATTTTAGGGATTAAATCAAAATTTATTACCGGAGAATTAATAGATATTGACAATCAACTTTCGTTCACTATTCGTATGTCTGATGGCTTTAAAGAAACATTTATTGTTGCTTACCGACAGGGCGGTGTATTACGTGCTGTAGATGAGGTAGTTAAATCAGCAGCACAAATGATTCTTCATAAGACAGATGCATACCGACTGGCCGTATACCATTATTACAATAAAGAATATGATGAGGCGGAGCAACTGATCAGGGAGCTAATCCGTGACGAGCCCGGAGACCGGAAATGGGCCTATTATCTGTGGGGATATATTCAAAGTAAAAAAGGAAATCTCGTTCGAGCCGCAGAGCTTTACGAACTTTCCTTAGCAGAAGACAATCATTTTCAGGAGGCTTTAAGAGCTCTTGGTTGGTTGTATTTCAGAAACGGAGATTACACTGGCTCGCAAGCTCTATTTAACCAAATGAGTGACTTAGATCCTACAGATTTCAGTACCAATCAAGGGATAGCGCTGACACATTTGAGACTTGGACAATTGGAAGAATCAGAAGCCTATTATAAACGTAATATCTCAAATCACAGTGAGAATATATGGTCATATATGAACTATACCTTTTTTTTGTTAAATGTGAGAAAAGACTCATTAACAGCTGCCAGCGCTTGGATGGAAGCTAGTCAAAACATTAAAGAAAAATCTAATTATCACCTGGCATTGGGTGGGTATTATCATCTTTCTGGCAAACCAGATAGTGCCATTTTATGTGCCAAAAGGGCTTTAGAATACAATCCCGAAAATGAAACAGCCTTGATGCAGGTAGCTATTTACGAACAAGACATAAACCAAGACCATTATAGCAGTATCGATCTTTTCAAAAGATTGATTCGAATACTGAAGACAAAGAATTTTGAAGATGGCATGCAACAATCCACTCTGAACCGTCTGGCTATGAGCGAATACAAAGTTGGGGCTTTGGACTCAGCCAGGATACACGTTCAGGAGGCAATTGATTTATTTCCTCAAAACCCATATCCCTGGACAACACTTGCTGAAATCTATGCACTTCAAAATCGCACTGGGGATTTTTTTAAAACCCTAAATAAGGCTGTGTCATTAGGTTTCGATCTTCAGACATTTAAAAATACAGAGATTTATAAAGATTACAATGCAGATCCTAGATTCCTCGCATTACTCCAACAGGACAAATTGAAAAATTAGTTTAAATCAAGTGTACGCTATAAAATCTGATACACTGCATAGGTGCCAAAAGCGGCAATCTCACTACCAAATACGCCCATCTTTTGTCTCTTCGTTCCATCATCATAGGTTTCTATAATGGCTCTATCCGTAGCTATTAATGCCATCCGCGGATTATTTGCGATTATTTGACCCAGGAAAACTGAATATTTTTCTCTCAGGGATTTCTCTGGTGTACGATCAAGGGTTGGGAGCATCAGATCAATCAGAATATATTTGAAGCCATAAGACTTCAGGGCCGATGTGAATGATTCTTTGTCTTTATACCGATTGATTAATTCATAGAAATAACTCAAGTTATTATCTTCAAATATCCGCTTATGATTGTTTTTGATTTCGAAAGCCAGAGAAGTACCAACTTGAAATATTAAACTCGAATCTGAATTTATTTGGTCCAGGGCACGCCCAACATTTTGGGCTGAAATCTCTACAGCTTGCTTAGCACTGATCATTCCAACTGAATATGGGACAAGTCTGGGTTCCATTATTAGCTTCGCCATATCCGGATGATCGGACTTCATCAAAACATTAACATTCGATACTCTGAGGGCGTAAGCGATAATTACCCAGATACCAACAGATAGATATATGAGTTTCTTAAAGATAGAAAATGTCTTAATATCTTTATCCTGTCCCCATATAAGTCCTTTCATTATAAATGCATAGCCTAAAGGGATCAAAAGAAGACCATACCATATTATTCCACCACTTAATATCCACCAGAAAAAGAAAAATGACAGCGCTATTATTCCGATCACTTTCGAGATTTCTGATAGCCTTTTACTTGAAAGTAAAAAAAACAAAATACCCAAAAACGAGAGTATAAGAATAGGATACGTGATATGATCCTTTTCTCCGGTAAGTCCTGTAGTTAATGATGTAAACGGACCACTGATGAAACTTGACAATTGATAAACCGGTGCTAAGAGCGCTCCATCCCACTTGACAAATTCAGATGTCGCGGGTATTTCGTTCGTAATTGGATTGTAGGTCACATTATTAGTGTCAAACAAAAATGAAAACCTCAAACAGATAAATAAATAGACAACTATGAGTATCATGAATCCATAAAACCACTTCTTTTTTGAATACAGAAAGAACAATATCACAAGTGGTATCAAGGCAAATAATGCATATCCTATATCAACATATCTGCCTTGCTGATTTACCTGAACACTGATGTCATATGGCAATGTGAGATAGCGGTATAAGAGGTCTTCATAACCAAAATATCTCTGTATCTCTTCGCGCTTGGCATCTTCAGCAATCAAAGTAAGAGAAGCATCCGAGTCCTGTGCCAATAGCGGAATTGAAAATGCACAAAAGGTCAGAAATAATAATAATAATATGACGCTTCTTTTAATCATTTGATATGTCGAAATGCTAAAGTAGTATAATATTTAGGTCATTCATAAAGGCTAATTCAATCAATACATAGTCTTAAAAGAATTAAATAATCATATTATTACATGGACAACTAAATTTGACTTTTTTAGTTGATAATTGGATTCATTCATACTATTTTTTATGGCGGTAAGTGTATTGGAGATTTTTAAGATTGGAGTAGGTCCGTCAAGTTCTCACACCTTAGGGCCATGGGAAGCTGCAACCCGTTTTCGCAACTCAATTATTTATCCAAATTTAACCAGAAAAGCGGGTGCCGTTATTGTTGATCTCTATGGATCTCTCGCACATACAGGTAAGGGTCACGGAACAGACTTTGCAATACTTATGGGCCTTTCCGGTTATCATGCTGCTTCAATAGAGCAATCCTTGTTATCTAATATATTATCAGGTTACAAAGGTCTAAACGAAATAATAATTGAGGGTACGCATCTTCAGTTCTCGGTAGATACACATATCAATCTGTGGAAAGGGCAGCACTTACCTTTTCATTCAAATGGAATGGTTTTTAAATTACTCAACACAGAAGGTCACTTAATCCAGGAAGAAACTTATTATTCTGTAGGAGGAGGATTTGTACAATCAAAAGAAGAAATCAGACATGCCTCATCTGTTTTAGATACTTCCATTATTTCAAGTGCTAAATCTATCACTGATGCACATCGTGCAAGTGGAAAATCGTTGATCGAAATAATCCTGGAACACGAATCCCAATTTCACACTTATGAGGAGATCAAGATTCAACTTTTAGAAATCTACGGGGTTATGTTATCATGTGCTCATGATGGATGTCATACATTGGGAATATTACCCGGCGGTCTATTTGTGGAAAGAAGGGCAAAGCTCAAACACGATAAATTATTACCAGGAAGTAGTTATACAAATGCCCGAGAATGGTTAAAAGAGATTAGAAGCCGTCCTTATAATTTCAGACAAACCATTGACTGGGTGAGCTGTTTTGCTATCAGCGTAAATGAACAAAATGCCGCATTTGGCAAGGTAGTTACAGCACCAACAAATGGGGCGGCAGGTGTTATTCCTGCAATTCTTCTTTATATTCAAACCCTATTGGAAGTTGATACTACAGAAGAAGATATAGTCCACTTTTTATTGATTGCAGGTCTTGTAGGTCAAATGTACAAACATGGAGCTACCATTTCAGCAGCAGCCGGTGGGTGTCAGGCCGAAATAGGCGTTTCGTCGTCGATGGCCGCAGCAGGATTAGTAGGTACACTTGGTGGCACTTTAGAACAGGTATTTATGGCTGCCGAGATTGCAATGGAACATCATCTTGGACTGACTTGTGATCCTGTAAATGGACTTGTTCAGATACCCTGTATCGAACGAAATTCAATTGGTGCAATGAAAGCAATCACCGCGGCACAATTAGCAATGGACAGTGATCCAATGAAGGCAAAAGTCAGTTTGGACCAGGTTATAAAATCTATGTGGGAGACGGCTCAGGACATGAATGAGAAATACAGAGAGACTTCTCTTGGTGGATTAGCGATAAATGTAACCTTGCCAGAATGTTAGCATGTTGGCAACAAATGACAAAACTAGAAATTTAATATTCATTTTATTTTAATATTTGCCTTTCAATTCTGAATAGAGAAAAATGAACCTTACTATTTCACAACGAGAAACACCATTTGCCGACAGACATATCAGTCCTGATGAATCAGAAGTAGCGGAAATGCTGGATTCAATAGGACTTTCGTCTGTAGATGAACTTATTGAGCAGACCATCCCGAATACAATCCGAACCAGGAAAGAACTAGAGCTACCGCCA
>JAJCYJ010000233.1 GCA_029262975.1 Saprospiraceae bacterium | reverse complement strand
TGGTAAATCCGGAATATTCGATGTGACATTGGTCCAGTTTTGACCGCCGTCTCTGCTGATTTGTACAAGTCCATCATTAGTACCTGCCCAGAGGACTCCTTGCTCTATTGGAGATTCTTCAAATGCATAAATTACATTCATATATTCTACAGCAATATTATCACCGGTAAGTCCTCCTGAAAAGCCTTGCATCGACTTATCGTTTAGTGTAAGATCAGGACTGATGACTTCCCAGCTTTGACCTTCATTAGTAGTCCTGTGTACTACTTGTGATGTCACATAAATGGTATTGTGGTCGTGCGGCGATATCAATAACGGAAAGGTCCATTGAAATCTATATTTTAAATCTGCAGCCGGATGCCCGACGGTCATCTCAGGCCATACTTCCACCTGTCTATATTGTTGAGTGTTTTCATTGAATCTTGTTACGATACCTCCCAGAGGCCCAAAACCGGAGGCACTAGACCAAACAATATCGGAATCTTCCGGATCAGGAGTAGCAAATCCGCTTTCTCCTCCCCCGATGTCATACCACAGTCCTGTTGGTATCATCCCGGTGCCAAAAAAACTCTGTACACCTGAGCGGCTTGGCCCTTTCATAGCCGGTCCATCTTGTCTGTTAGTAAGCACATTATAGGGTATCTCTGTATCTGTTGTCACATGGTAGACCTGGGCTACAGGCAATTGTACACGATACCATGACTTACCCCTGTTATGAGAAATAGAAAGACCTCCGTCTCCGACTACAATCATACGATTTCCATTCTCCGGGTCAATCCATATTTCGTGGTGATCCCAGTTGGGTTGACTGCCAAAACCTGCGGATTCCGCCGTGACACCGCCGTCAATACTGGTAGAAAAACTGGCCCACATAAAATATATTTCGTTGGCATTATCGGGTGAAGCACCACATCTTGTATAATATGCTTGCCGACCGCCAAGATCGCGATTGGAGTTTACAAGTTGCCAGGTTTTTCCTGTGTCATCCGAGCGCCACAACTCACCGACATCTGTCTTTTTGCCCTGATAGGGTACTCCGTCTCCAGTTTCCATTAGTGCATAAACTCTATCTGGTTTTGCCGGTGTCATCGCTAATGCTATCTTACCTATCTCACCCTTGGGTAGTCCGGGGTCCGTTAATTTATTCCAGGTCTCGCCAGCGTCTGTAGATTTATAAATACCACTTCCCGGTCCACCACTGACTCTTTTCCATGTCTTGAGTTCTAATTGCCACATTCCGGCAAAGAGGATTCTCGGATTAGCCGGACTCATAACTATATCTGATGCGCCCGTATTTTGATCGACAAATAAGACGTGCTTCCAGGATTTGCCACCGTCAATACTTTTATAAATACCTCGTTGTTGTTGGGGAGCATATCCATGTCCTACAGCGCTTACATAGACGATATCTGAATTATCAGGATGAACGACAATTCTGGAAATTCTTCCCGTACTATCAAGACCCATATGTGCCCAGGTAGCACCACCATCCATCGACTTCCATATGCCATTGCCTATCGAGACATTGGATCTGATAAATGCTTCCCCGGTACCTGCATAAATAACCTCCGTGTCCGATGGAGCAACGGCCAGGGATCCAATGGCATGGACAGGTTTGTCATCAAATATCGGTTTCCAGTTAAGTCCGCCATCCACAGTTTTCCAAATTCCTCCTGTAGCAGCTCCAACATAATATACCATTGGATCTCCCGCTATCCCTGATACAGATATTACCCGGTTGCCTACAGGTCCAATGTGCCGAAATTTGATTTGATCAAGCTGACCTTTTTCAAGCGTCTGAGTGATACCGGGTGCTGAAAGTAAGAATGAAAGTAGGAAAAGTGACCCGGTAAGGAATCGTGTCCATAAAGACAAAAAATGTGTCATGAAAAGTTGGTTTTGCTCACAGCAGAAAGCTGAGACGGTGAACGTTAGTTTATTAAATTAAGAGAAAGACAAAGTAAGAATTTTCATGAGGATCGGATAGCAATTGCGATGAAAGATTATTTGGAAGAGGATCTGTATATTGAGAAAAGTGTCATTCTCAAATAACGGATATTTTAATTCTGAACCAGAGTTGATAGGGTAGAGCATGTTAAAGAAGTCTATAGTTCCACATCTCTTGTTGGACCTCATTAGAGCATTAAGCTCTATTTCTTCATAGGATGCTTTAATGGTATTGAATTCTTTATATCAAATAATTTAGATCTACACATTTTCTTTATGACTTGCTTCGGAGTAGTGAAATACAAAAATACATAGATGACTTCATCTTGACCCCTCTAGCATTTTCTATCAAGTATTTGATAAATCCTTCAAAAGATAGATACTCGTGGCCTTCTTCATATGAGCATAATCAAAGTTCGAGGGATTGGAATAGAAACAGTTTCGAGATTTTTCTATTTTATAGAATGAATAATTTCCCGGACTCCATATGTAAAGTCTACACTCTATCTTTATGTCGCGCCCTAAATATTAAATAGAATACATTTCTGTATTAGATGTTATGTAAGACATCTCAGACTACTGCCAAGTTTGGACTGTTTCACAATTTCCCATAGTAAGACATTTATAGTTTTTCATACCACCGTAATACTCGACTACAAAAGTCATGGACTTATCATCTATGCTAATTTTATTATAGTAAAGTTTCTAACATTCATCTAAAATTTGGAAATCAAAAAACATTTTATCGAATGTACAATTGGAGGTGAATTTTTCCCATTCAGAGTTAGAAACATCATCAGGTTTAGCGGGTATGTCCATATCTGTTTGAAATAGACGCCCTTGTGTTTTAGATTCGAGGGCTTCTCTGATGGATGGAAGTGGATGACGCCAAGGTGGGTTGTTTTTTTGCATAGCCCAACTATTCACTGCAGTAATCATGGCTGTAAATTCATTTGCATATTTTCCTTGACCCATCCAGGAGAGGTTAGCATAATCGCTATCAACTGTGCCATTGAGGGTAGCATTGTGACTACCATGATGACCCACTTTATATAATACAGTACGTGATATTAAGTCTTTAGCTGAAATTGTTTTATCGCCAACTTCCCAGTCATTTTTGTGCCATGAGATCCAATTTCCCCGCTGTGCATCGCCGGCAAAAAGCAATACCTTTTTGGATTTTTGTAATTCGAAAGCGAGTACAAGGCTTGTATTATTAATTCCTCTATTCAGTTTTAAAGCTAGTGTTTCGGCAGAAAAGAGCCACTCATTATCAATTCTTCTCCAATGTGCATTAGAAGCTATTTCAATCTCATTGTCATATAATTTTTCTGTATTATCAGTTCCATAATTGTCTTTAAAAAATTTGGTGCGTAATGCTTTTGACTTGGGAATTACAAACTTATTCGCAAAGGGAATTTTAGCAGTACTTCCATTAGAATCACTTGCCGCAGCTAAAAATGTCAAACCAGAACTTCCCCTGTGTGACGGAAACCCTTCTTTACCAATTGGGTCTTCATCAACTAATAAAGACTCACGTCTTGGAGGCCCCAAGACATAGGTTTTTACCCCTTCAACTCCTTCAATAGAAAGAGGGCCATCTCCTGGATTTAGATATTCCACGCCATCATTACCATCCGCTTTATCTCTTATCAATTTGATAGCCTGTTTGTTAATTGATTTGGTTGGATCTTTAGCGGCAGCACTGAGTGGATTGAAAGCCTCCTCTTCACCTCCTAATTCTAAATTCAAAAAATTATCCAATCGATTAATTACAGGGTCTTTCGTTCCAAGAGCTAAGGCCAGACTATTACGGGCTGACACTAACCCAAGTAGTTGATCCTTATGTTTTTTTCTGAATTTTTTAGCCAAAGGATCTTTCGGATCTTCCGTCCAGGCAAACCACGCCTTTTTTATATTTATTTTACCAAAATATGGGTTGTTCTTTTTCCAAATTCCATTCACATGATCTTGATGTTCATGTGTTATGATCATCAAGTCTATTGTATTATTAGTTGAGTCAATTATATGTTGAACAAAATCACCAATACTTTTTTTACTTCTTTTCGTAACCATATTTTGTGACCCCGGTTTATATCCGCAATCGATCAAGACATAATATGCTTGATCCGAATCATTTTGTGGAAAGGCTAGCAAAAAACAATCACCATGTCCTTGTCGGTACATTCTAATGGTGACTCCATTTCCAGGTGCTTTAAGTAATGGCATGTTTTAATAATTTTGATCATTATGCAAAAGGGCAAAAGGTTCATCACGTTGTCTGCCTTTCATTGTTCTACTTGTGGCCAAACCAGCATCAAAAGCATTACCTGTTGCACCACTTACTCCATTTAAATAATTTCTTACTCTGATTAATTGATCTTCATCAGCTATGGTACCCCGGGTTGTGATAACTCTTCGGATGACTTGTGAGGAAGGATCAATCAGAATGGTACACCCTGCTCTAAAGGTGAAATCATAAGGCTTGAAAGTGGTATTCTGTGGTTTATCCATTTCTTCTTGAATGGTTTTGTCAAAATACCCACGTCGTCTTTGTGTTATTTCAACAACCAGGTCAGTTCTATATTCACCTTGAAGGGTCTTTCTAATCGTTGGACGAACAGAATGAACTTCTACGGTTGGTCTATTCTCCTTTCTAAAAACAGTAGGAGGTGCCTCGTCATTGTCGATAACTAATCCAAAGATTTTAGAATAAGCATATCCATAAAAATCTCCATCTCTTAGCCAATGCCAGATACTTTCTTTAAAAGGGTCTAATGCTTTCCAAACTTCATATCTGTCATTTTCTAAATTCCATTCTTTCGCACCAACAAGTAAATTTTTCATATAAGTCTTCATCCCTTTTATATCATCCTTTCCCGGATTGATATTTAGTTCAGCAAGTGCGTCATCTCCTGTAGGCCATACTAAGGCATCGATGCCCATACTTGTGATTCCTGATGGAAAAATGCCCCATGCCCTGAAACTTTGAATGACGGCAATACGATATCCTCTGGAATCTTCCGGTGCATATTCAATATCTGCCGTAATTATGGCCCTTAAGAAAGTACCAAATGTTATATCGACAGGAGGGCAATAGTCAATCGCCCGAATACACATTCTGAGCACTCTTGTCGCGCATTTTGCAGCTTCATAAGCAAGACGCCGGGTTAAATCCGGGTGGATGTCTCCTTCAGGAAGTACACCAGTTCCATTCGTTGCTATTCTAAATAAGTCGGCGGTCTCATCCCTGTAGATGAGTAAAAATGCCTTGAAGACTGCGGCGACCAGGATTGCTCCACGCGCATGTGGTTCTATTTCCTCGCTTAAAGCATGAGGGTTGGGTTCACGAGGTGTCCATTGTTGTGTTTCATCATCTTTATATCCCAGGGCATCTCTCAGCGCATTTCCTCTTCCCGTGGCCTGTCCAAATTGTTGTGCCAACTGACTCAATAAATTTTCTGTATCTAAATTGCCTCTTGTCTTTTTGATTTCATTCTCAAGGACAATTTGATAGGAAAAATGCTGGAATAAAGCTACAATATCTGCGAAGGCTTCATGAAAGGCATGAACATCAAGATTGGTTGGCTCATTAAATCTTGGATGAACTCCATCTAAAAGGGCATGGGTCACTTCATGAGCTACAATATCATGAGAGAGACAAGTATGTACAATTGTACCTGGTGTATTATGCTCGTCAATTATAGTCACAGGGAAATATCCAAATAATAAAGCCTTCAGGCTTGGACTGTAATAGGCATTTCTATCACGCAGAGCATGGGGGTAAATTCTTAATCTGCGAACAAATTGATTTCGATACTTTCCGCGATAAATAAATTTATGATCTGCCCAAAATGCTCGCCGTCCTAATGCAGCTTCAAAATGTTGTATAGTTGTCATAGCTACGGCATATACCATTTGCTGGTGAAATTGAGGGTTGGATTCTGAAGGATCTAACCCGTCTGTACCAAGCAATTCTGGATTATTCAGATCTACGGGTTTATAAAAACATCCGGATGCCGGATCATAATCTATTACTTCCAAATATTCACCTATAGGGCCTTCTTTTAAATCTTTTTCCCAAGAAATATGGGCTACTACCTGGTTGATGGCATTCGTCTCTATTTTCATCCCAAGGCTTGGATCAAAAGTGAAAATTTTTAATCGACGTGATACAGGATTATTCATGATATATGAATTGATTTTAATTAATGCTAAGAGACAATGAATATGTTGAATTTACTCAAGTTACGTAATCGAGATCTTCTTTTTATAATCATTATTGCTGTCTACTAATTTTGATGGCGTCTAAAAATGATGTTAATAGTCGAATTTGAATACTTGCTCAACAAATGCTCTGATGAGTTGAGATATCTGTATATGTTTTATTATCTCATATCTATATAACTAAACGTAGTCTGTGTTAAGGTATGACATAGAACTCTGAAGAACATATGGAACGAACTAAAATTAGAAAATATACTCAATATTAAGTGGAGGAAATTGAGTAGTGTAATGAGTATTTGAATAATATGAATCAAGTTTCTAATTCTTTCGAATGGGTGCACTTCATTTCTTCGCGATAGAATGACACCATAGATGGGTAGGCTTTATTGCCAGGGGTAGAACGAAGTGGTACCCCTGGTGAAAAGGGAGGTAATTGATATGAGTTGGCGGCATTTTTTGCTTCTTTCAAAAATGGTGACAACTCGAAAAACGAAATTCTTAAAATGGACCCCTTCAAATTGAAAGCTATATTATTCTTCAATTTATAATATCTGAATTAATGGTATAAATATTTGACTTTTGAGTGCTTGTATAATCTTCTTCAAATCTCTATATTTTTTTTGATGATTATTTTATTGTGCTTAAAAAAATGAACAAAAGCCATGACATATAATAAATTTTGGTCCCCTAACTACAAATGTCAAACCATATAGAATCTTGTATTTGGCTCTTATTATTAACAATTTATATTGATAAAGATAAAAAATTGTGTATTTTAATGGATTATCACCACCTTGAAATTAGCATCTCATGTATCAACCAAATCGATCCTTACTGTTCATTTTAATCTTAATAATATTTGGAAGTTTTGCCTGTGCTTTTGTGCTGCAAAAGGATTCTTCTGAACAATCGCAAAGATCGAATGCTCACATAACAAACACTCCTAATCCCAATCAATTTATCAGCATATCCGATATTCACTTCAACCCGTTCTTCGATACAAGTCTTGTCAAACAACTAATAGCCGCAGATATGCTCCAGTGGGAGGGAATATTGCAAGCTACGACAGGTTTTGGTACATTCAATCGCCATGCCCCGTCCTTTGATTCACCCTATCCGCTTTTCAAGTCAGCTTTAGTTGAATTGAAAAAATTGAAACCAAACCCGGATTTTATTACCATTTCGGGTGACTTTTTATGCCATGATTTTCAATCCACTTTTCAATCAATTTCAGGATTGAAAGATCAACAATCTTTGTATGATTTCAGCTCTAAGACGATTGCCTTTATTGGGCATATGATCCATAAGACATTTCCGAAAGCACCTATTTTTCCGACCCTGGGAAATAACGACGCATTTTGTGGTGATTACAATCTGCAGGCCAATGGACCTTTCCTTGATTCCATGACGCATAGTTGGAGTAAATATGTCAATCATGGGAAAGTTAAGAGCACATTTACAACAGATTTTCCGACTTATGGAAATTATATAGCCGACTTGCCGGGCACCAATAATCGTATTATAGGATTAAATACAATTTTCTTTTCTTCGAGTATAGGTTGGCACAGCCCATATTTCTGTACTGTCGCCAAAGCTCCTGCAGATGAGGTGCTAAGCTGGCTTGGAAAAGCACTTCGTAATTCTAAAGGCAAAAATGTCTGGTTACTGTACCATATACCCCCGGGCATTAACACATTTAATTCTGATCAAATTCCTGCGCACAGTCCGGATTCATGTTCAGTAGTAAAGGGTGTCGCGAGTCTCTTTATGACAAGCGATGCCAATAATCGATTGGTGGATACCATAGCTAAATATGGTGCTGCCAATATTATAAAAGCCAATTTAGCAGGTCATTCTCACATGAATGAATTCAGAATTATTTATGATGACCAAAATATTCCTCAGTCTTTTATTCATATCTCTCCTTCTATCAGCCCAATAAACAGTAACAACCCGGCTGTAGCAATATATACCTACGACAAGAATTCGACCTTTCAGATTACAAATACGGAAACCTGGTATTTTCAGGGAGTGCAAAATCCCGGACATAATGTATGGGTAAAAGAATTCGATTTTAGTCAATATGGAGTGTCCGCAATGACGGCAGGCTCAATGCAAAAAATATACGAGAAGATCCAATCGGATTATTCGACGCGCCAACTCTATATGAACAATTATTATTCATCCAGAAATACCCGATTAATCCAGGAGAATCAGGAGCGTGCACTGGAGTGTGCTATCAGTCAAATGACGGTACATGGATATGATGATTGTTATTGTAATTCAAAATAAAGACTTCAGGAGACCAATCTATATTTTCGAATTTAGATAAATTAATATCTGATTTTTAGCAGTACACATAAGAATTGCAAATGACCAATTGAACTTTTATTTGAAATCTGTTATTTGACTTCAGGATATAATAAGAATATAAGACATAATAGGATACGAGCGAGCGTCTCTGATAATAAATTAATTTCCGTAAGAACATGGAGATAAGTAAATCTCAACAAAGGAAAGATTTAACCGAATTCATGGAGTGGACTCTTCTTGAATTAATAGCCGACTGTATTGACTACGAAATATTAAGAACAGGTTACAAAAGTAGTACTTGTAAAAGAAGTAGATATCACATTACTCCCACTCAAAGTAGTAAATTTTCCACCTGGTACCATATGAGTCATTCCGGACACACAAACTTTAAATGTAAGATTCTTGATTTGCTCATTACCAGATAAATAAACGCCACTATTAATAGAAGTGGATAATAATATGATTTTAGGCGTTAACCACTCTTTTTTCTTCATCTCTTGGTGATGTCAGCGCTAAATATAATAATTTCAACTCAACGGCAATTCATATTTCGCAAAAAGACATATGTATTTCTTTTCGCCCGGTTAATTGTCAATTATGGCCTTTCTTAACCTTTAGTCGGGAGCATTTTAAAATTCCATCACTTGAATTGATGAAATCATTGAATAAGTCAATATAAAGTAGCAACTGACATTGTTTTTTGAGATTGGTCCTGGCGCATTCAGCGATGGACTCACTATATTTAGCTCCTCCCGTACTCTTAATTATGATTAATGAACAGCTTCTTTTTTGTCCGTGCTAGTCAACCGAAGAAGAATGAGAAAATCAATGCTTGGATTGATATCAACTTGTATAGCTTCCAGCATTAATTCAATATTTATCCAAAGTGCCACAAGGAAATAGGGTAATAACTCAAGTTGATCCATGTCTCGAAGTGACTTTTTTTTTTGGCTCAACCACATGGGCAATTTCAATTATAAAATTATCTAAAGAATTAGGAAGATATAATGTTATTCTTAAGATTATTTTCTGGAACTATTTTTAAGCCAGGCAATTTATAATTCAAAGCATTATTTCAAAATTCGACAGCTACGCGGTATTCAGAGATGTAATTCATATGACTTAGTAGGTTCAATCCCGCAATTCTGATTTGGCTTTCTCCAACTCATTGATTTGTAATAATTGATCATTAATCCGTTATTTGACTGCGGGCTTACATAGCGGTACAGCATTTTGCCTGAACTAAGAATTTTGATGGTCTAATATGCCATGAAGCTCTATGTATTGAAGGAGCATTATAGTTTTACCATCTTTAATCTCACCATTCCGAATCATTTCTTTAGCAGTTGCGAAAGTTATCTCCAGGACTTCGATATCTTCCTGTTCTTCTTCGTGTCCACCACCCTCACTTACCTTCATATTGCGCTCATATTCTGCGATAAAAAAATGAATGATCTCTGTTACTGATCCGGGAGACATATAGGCCTCCATAATTTTTTCTACATCGCGTACTTTATATCCTGTCTCCTCTTCTGTCTCTCGTCTTATGCAATCTTCGGGATTATCCAGGTCCAACAGTCCGGCACATGCTTCAATGAGCATACCTGTAGTATTGCCATTAATAAAGGTTGGAAGACGAAATTGTCTCGTTAGGATTACAGTCTGTTTGTTCTGATTGTACAATAATATTGTGGCTCCGTTACCACGGTCATATGCTTCGCGTTGTTGTGTTTCCCATTTTCCATCAGCCCTGCGATAATCGTATGTCGCCTTTTTAAGGATGTACCAGTTATCAGATAATATTGCAATATTCAGATTTTTAACGCGCTCATTTTTCATTTTCTCACCTTCTTTATATAAAAAGTGCAATAATACGTTGAAATCTGGAACTAAGTTTTAATTCCACGATTGTGTACTGTTCCATGGTGCTCTGATTAGTTGAAAAACTAGTTCAGAAAAACCACAGAATTGAATTCTAATTTTGTTTTGTAATTTCATTTAATGAAAATTCTCGTTGTTGAAGATGAATCTGACTTGCGCGATGCGATCGTGTCAAATCTAATCGGACAGGGATATATTTGTGAATTTGCTGAGGACTATAGACAGGCAGAAGATAAATTACTCTTGTATGAATATGCTTTGGTAGTATTAGATATACAGTTGCCTGGTGGAAGTGGATTCGATCTGCTTCGATGGTTGAAAAAAGAAATGAATAATACGGGTGTCTTAATACTTTCTGCGTTTGATTCATTGGATCATAAAATCAATGGCCTCGATCGGGGAGCAGATGACTACCTCACAAAGCCATTTCATCTCTCTGAATTAAACTCAAGGATAAATGCCATCATAAGAAGACGGATATATGTAGGTAGTTCTACTTTGATATTTAATGAAATCGAACTTAATCATGAATATAGATCCGTTACGATAAATAGAGAACCAGTACCACTTACAAAAAAAGAATATGATCTGCTCAATTATTTTATGATCAATAAAAAGAGAGTGTTGACAAAAGAATCTATTGCAGAACATTTATGTGGTGATGACATCGACCTGGCTAATAATTTTGACTTTATATATACGCATATTAAGAATCTTCGCCAAAAGATAACCAAGCATGGAGGCGAGGATTATATAAAGACCGTTTATGGAATGGGATATAAAATGACAGATCGATGAAACTCCTGGAACGCGCAAGCATGACTTTCCTGTATTATTCACTCTTGTTATTTTTTATGATAGGTATCGCTTTATTCATTATTCTTAGGTCTAATTATAAAAATGAAATAACAGAGGAGCTAATTGTAAATAAAGAACGGATCGTTAAACTATTAAAAGATGGTAAACAAATAACCAATATTCCCCCTATAATCGAAGTGTTTAAGTTAGAGAAGGTCGTAGATGATGCTGTCCAGGTAAATGATACAATTATATACGACA
>JAJCYJ010000232.1 GCA_029262975.1 Saprospiraceae bacterium | reverse complement strand
GTCCCCCATTGAGATTTATTGCAAAAGACAGGAAAGTCATGATATTATGAAGACTTGATCAACATCGACCTAAATTAGACATACTCTATCCGGAAAATTTCAGAAGAAACCCGGCCAAAATTACAATTGAAATTAGAAACATGACTTATGAAAACGTTCAACACATTATCAGAACAAAAAAAAACTGAGACTCCTGTACTCCTATTAACAAAAATCTTGCTATTGAATTTGCACAACCAGAAATTTGCATTTAGCACAATTCATCTGCCTCTGGTAGATTTATCTGCCTCTGGTAGATTTATCTGCCTCTGGTAGATTTATCTGCCTCTGGTAGATTTATCTGCCTCTGGTAGATTTATCTGCCTCTGGTAGACAAAAACGAAAATGCCGTAGGATGCCCTGCACCCACTGGACATTTGTCACTAATTGTTAGTTGTAATTTTTTTTCCTTTTTTTAGGTAGTATATTGAAGAACAATGAATTATTAAATTTTGATTATCATCTTTTGAAAACCATAACCATAAATCAATTCCAGGAGCATAGTAAATGTGGGAATCTAATTTAAAAAGGCTAAAAGAGTTTTTATCAATTTGAATTTTGAGCTCGTTATCATTATTTTGGAGCCCTAACAACTGGTTGTTTTCCAGCATATATGTTCCGGAAATATCTTCTATGTTAACCTCTACAGGTTTTGGGTATTCCCAATCAGAGATTCTTCCATTGTCTATAAAATCATTAATTTTTCTCACAAGTTCTGGTCTTAGCCAATAAGGCATATCCGTATTTGTTAAATAAACAATAGATCTTTTCCGTTTAGTGTTAAAATAAACCATAGCGTAAAATCCTTTCCAATCTCCTGTAAAATGATATTCGTTTTGAAACCCCAGATTATACCAATGAAGAAGGTTCAAGTTACTCAAGTCACTTTTCATTGTCAGTGCATTTGAAAGCTTATCATCAGATATAACTGTTTTAGAATAAAAGGACTCACTCCACTTCACCAAATCCTCTGCTGAAAAGAACAGATTGCAGTTCCCATAGAACCCTTCCCAGTCCTCTGAATCAAATAATTCTCTCTTTTTATGATTTAATTTATAACCTAACGTTCTTTCTTTTGGCCAATTATCTAATCTTACTGGACGTAAGAACCAATCCTTCATCTCAAGTGGGTCGGCAATTTTTTCTTTTATGAATTGATCATAGGGAAGCCCACTTATTTTTTCTATTAAAGTGGCAAGAATTATATGATTAAAGCCATTATATTGAAACTGACTTCCACAAGTAAATTCCAAGTCTGGATGATCAGCAATTAGAAATTCCAGAAAAATATCATTGGTGAGAGGCAGACCCTTTGGTGCTCTGTCAAAAACGTAGTCATCAGAAACTAAGCCAGAGGTTTGATATAACAGATGATTGATAGTTATAGCTTTATAAGGAAATTCTGAAAGGAAATTACTTACAGGTGAGTTTAGGTCAATTTGTCTTGATTTTGCTAACATTAACATCGCATATGCCCTTAACGTTTTAGTTATGGATCCTGTATCCATTGTTGTCGAAGTCCCAAATGGTATTTGAAGTTCAAAATTGGCGTAGCCGTATCCTTTGGAAAAAATCAGATCGTCACTGTCTTTCACAATTATTGAACCATTGAAAAGACCTTTTTCATATAATTCGTTAAACTGTTTCTCAATCGTGCTCTCTTCTTTCGGTGATTCACAAGAATTTAATAGAATTAGAATACATATCAATATGCGGCGATATTTGTACATTACACTTCTTATAAATTGCTGCGTACGTTCCCGATAAGCGCAGTAGCAAACCCATGGGAGCTATTGTCGTTTTATCCGTTGTTGCGCTTTCTTTATTTTATAGCGTTAATTAATTCGTATTCAATTAAACTAATTAAGTTTAATATTTCTTTTTCAAAGTCAGGATATACTCTCGTTTCAAGATGCCTTGAAGTTGCCAATTGAATTAGCAAAATATTCTCATATTCTGTTGAAGACAACACATGTTTATTACTTTTAAATGATTCTAATTTGTTTATTTCAACATAGTCCGAATAATTCGTTTGATCAAAGATTGTTCTAAAAAATCCTATCGATTCAAAAAGATTGTTGTTTTTAATCCATAATTCCCGCAAGGATTTTTCTTGTTCTCTGAGTTGATATACTTTTCCTTCCCAAGAAGATAAGACATTTTTTATACTATCATTTTCTATATCTTTTAAACTTCCTGATGCGATTAATTCAGATAAGATTCCATCTTCATTATTAACTGCTATACTTAAGGATATTGCAGGCAACATTATTTGTGATAGGATATGCTCAGGTATTGTATCCAAAGCCACTTCATCATGCATCAACTCAATTATCTTCCGCTGGCTATTAATGGACTTTGCCAAATTGTTTTTTTCTTTTTTTACAGATTCAAAATTGTTAAGCATCTCACCTTTAATAAGTGACAAATAGTTTTTTTGCTTGTTGTTAATTTTCTTTGACTCCTTCCAATTATTAATCGAGAGAGCAATCAAAATTCCTATGACTACAAGAACAATTTCGCCAATTGAATAAATCAGATATTTACTGAACTTGTTTTCGGTTAGTAATTTTTTGGCGAATTTTTCGAAAGAACTTAATCATTATTCCGTTGTTTTAATTCATCCTCGATTTGAGCGATTAGTCTTACGATGCGTGCTTCTATGTCGTCATAGAGACTTATCATGAATCCGAAAATGAATACGTTCATGCGCGCCATACATTTGAACACTTCGTCATCCCTAAGCGCAACAACATCGAGTGGATAAGCGCTCTTCCAAAGCGGATCGACCACCACTTTACCGTAGATCTTATTGCTCATAATATCCAATTGGATTTTGCCTACAAAATCCACTTCCTGACTGTGCAAGATCGTGTATTTCTCAGAGTAGAGCATGGTGATGCTCCTGCGTAGATTGTCGTTCTGTATGAGATCGAATCCAATACTTTTCAAATTATCAAAGGCCGAAGTATTCGTGCCTTGCTGTTGTGCCTCCGAACAAGTAGCCTAAGTGTACCCTTAGCGAATCGTGGAAAAGTGTACGCTCTGTCAAATGCTTCAATACCATTTCATTGCCCAGCTACAGCTTTTTATTCATGCCGATATTGAATCTGGCATCCACCAGATCGTTCGAAAGGTTCTCGCGCATTTCAGCCATCAAATCCAGCTCCTGCTGTGATCGCTTCTGATCCCCATTCCAGTTATTCAACGACAATGCGATCAGGATTCCTATTACTACGAGGACGATCTCACCGATGGCGTAGAGTAAATATTTGCTGAACTTGTTTTCAGTCAGCAACTTTTGTCTAATTTTTCGGAAGAATTTTATCATTGGTTTTGTTCATTATAATGTGGGCTGACGTTTGGATAGCCGCCGTAGCTACCGGTCAGGTTGGGTTTGTGATGAGCCGCTGGGAGCTATGGGCAGCTATCTGGTGTTTTAAACCGTCATTTAGAATTTATTTGAGAATATGCTCCGTAAAAATCTTCTAAATGCCATGTCTTATCAATTTTCCCGTCTTCATTAAACTGGTGTAGATCAAAAGCTGTCAATTTGATTCGTTTATTAGTTGCTGGTATGCCAAATACATTTCCTGAATGAGTTACTTCTAATTCACTTCGTACATGGACCAAATCTTTATCAACAAGGATATGGCTTGGCGCTCCTTTTAAATCAGAGAACATACTGCCAAACGCTTGAGCATGTTTAATGAACCCTTCAATATCCGGCGTTTGCCCAGGATCTGATGGATATTGAGTATAATTTGCAGCTAAAATATCTGGCAAAATAGACATGTCTCCTGTGGCAAAAACTCCATAAAATTTCTTAATTACATCTAACTTTTGCTGTCTGTCAGATTCCATTTTCATCACATACTCATCAACAGCATTTTGTCTTTCTTTCTCTAAATCTAGAGTTTTTGTATCACAGGAAGAAAATAGGGTGATTAATACTAATAAGGGATAAAAGTAAATCAAAGTCTTTTTCATATTTTTTAGGTTTGTTAAGTTATTGAATTCTCAATTTTAATAGTTTACATTTGTACTTCACGGTACAAATGTAAACATATTTGTACCAACCGGTACACATAAATTGAAAAATGCCTAAAGTAGAACAGTTTGATAAGCACATTGCCTTGCAAGAAGCCACAAATGTGTTTTGGCAAAAAGGATATAAAGGAACTTCGCTTACTGATCTTACTCTTGCACTTGGCATTGGCAAGGGGAGTTTTTACAATACATTTAAAAGTAAGAGTGTTTTATTTGAGCAATGTATTAATGCATATAGGTGCGATAGCATCAAAAGCTTAAAGGAAATTCTCCAGGCTGAAAAAAATGCAAAAAAAGGATTGCGAAATTTTCTAAAAGCAACCTTGGATTATGCCGTAAATGATCCAGAACATAAAGGATGTTTTTTAACAAACACTTGTACCGAATTGGCCGCTTCAAATGAGTGCATAGCCCAGTTAATGAACGACCACTATAAGGAAATGAAGCTTATAATTTCAATTTACCTAAAGAATGCGAGTAGTTTGAAAAATCTAACGATTACGCAGGTTGCCAATACCATAGTCACATTTTTTATTGGAATGACTGTCGAGGTTAAACTGCAAAACAATAAAAAGCAAATTGAGCAGTCAATTCACCATTTACTTCAATCTTTGTTTTAAGTTGAGATCAAATGGTTTACAACGTGAGTCTGTGTAAAAATCCTCATCTGAATAAAGATAATTCACTTGATACTCCGTGGAGCTTCTTGCTGAAAATAATTTCAATATAATTGAGATGGTCATTTATTGCTGAGAGTATGATTTTTAAGTTATATCTGAAATAAACGGCCTTTATCCGTTTTATAATCTCTTTAAATCCAAGTATTGAGACACATCTGGTAAAGTTTGTACATTGTAAAAGCCATTTAGACTTCTCCAAGTACTTTCCTTTTACCTTTTACAAGGGTGTAGTCAAAGTGTCGGTGACACTTAAGTGTTCCAAACTGATGCCTGCCTGTTCGGCAGACAGGTTCTATTATTTGCTGTCTTTGCCTGTAATACTCAGGATTACTATTTACTCTTAGATTGATTCTATATACGTACTCGGCATAATCTGTGCGCTCAATTATTCTTCCTAATTTATTCTTTATGCATTCTGACCGAAGAATACAGTTTTTACATGCTTTAATTTTGCAGTGCTTCACATGGCATAATTTTCTACCATGGATTAGTTTTTTATTATACCACCTGCCATTAGTATGCAATGTTTCTCCTGCAGGGCAAGTGTAGCTATCTTGCTGTTCATTATAAATAAAGCTATTCATTGCATAGTCAAGATTGCTCTTGACAGAGCTCGATTCGTTTGGAGATACAAAAGTGTTAACACTGAGTTCTTCACTTGCTTTAAGTTCTATGCCAGAATGATATCCCTTGTCTGCCAGTACATTCATTGGTTCATTTTGAGACATCAAGTTTTTTTTGGACTCTTTTAATTATAGCGGATAATGCCTTTGTGTCGTTCACATCACCCGTGTCAGCAGAAAAGAGAAGTTTGTGTGTTTACTATCACTTGCAGCTTGAATGTTTTAGCCCACTTTTACACTGTTACGCTGAAAGACTACCTCTTTAGCATAAGGATCGGTGATAGAAATCTGTCCATCGACAGATTCCTTCAGATGTTGTTTTATGTTTTGATAGTTCTCTTTTTTCTTGTGACTACAAACCAATTTATCTTTAATAAAAGGGTCGAATTCTTTGTCGAGTTCTGCCTCATATTCCGATATCTTGTTATCAATACAATCGATATGACGATTTACTTTTCGTTCATTATAATTATTCTTTAAACTATTTTGAGCTCTAATCTTAAAAGAGTCAAAAGCTCCCTCCCACCGACTTCGTGGTTCAGTCATTTGATAGTCCCCCGGACTATCACTCCGATATTGATCAGAGATCATTCCTTCATCATCAACCAGTTTCTAATCTTTTATACAGCCATAAAGTAGCAAAAGACTTCTTTGAATGCGTCGGAGTTATCTTTACGAATGCTGCCAATAGTCTTAAAGTTAGGCCGAAGGCCTTTT
>JAJCYJ010000231.1 GCA_029262975.1 Saprospiraceae bacterium | reverse complement strand
CATTGATTGCATTAGTATTGGTTAACTGGGCCTGGAATATTTCTAAAGGATTATGATCACGATAGGAGCATTCACTTATACTCCAGGCGAGCATGAAGCTGAAAAGGCATCTAACAGCTATTTGATGTCATTGATAGCGGTAATTGCAGGATTGCCTCTACCCATTATCAACCTCGCAGCAACCCTCATCTTTTATTTGGGAAATCGGAAAGGAACATATTTTGTGCGATGGCATTGTACCCAGGCTTTGCTCTCTCAGTTATCACTATTACTCATGAATAGCGTGGGATTTTGGTGGACTGTTTCAATTATTATTGATACCGAAGTCTTAACTAGTCCGTATATAGCATATATGATGACAGTTGTACTCTTCAATCTGGTTGAGTTTATTGCTACTATTTACACAGCCATCAATACCAGAAAGGGAATCCATGTTTCATGGTGGTTTTATGGTGATTTGACGGATATAATTTGTAAATACTAAAAATGGGACGAATTATTGGTCAGGCAATTGGTGGTATTGTATTGTTCTTCACAGTCTGGTTTTGTCTTGCTCAATTTGACTGGATGAAGATTTTAAAAGTCCAGCAAGTCACAGAGACCACTGAAAAAAAATTGGGGGATCTTTTTTGGGAATATTATAGTAAAAATGAAACCATCGTAGAGTTGGCGGAAGTCATCAATCCCATCGATACATTATTATCCAGGATTTGTAAGTCAAACGATCTGGACAAAAGTAAAATCATATTGCATATCGTTAAAAATGATCTATCCAACGCTTTTGCACTTCCGGATGGTCATCTTGTCTTGTATACTGGCTTAATTAGAGAAACTGAGAATGAATCTCAATTATCAGGAGTGATTTGCCACGAGATAGCCCATATCGAGTTGGATCACATAATGAAGAAGCTCGTTAAGGAAGTTGGTCTGTCAATCATTCTGACGACAACTACAGGTGCTGGCGGAACAGAGATGATCAAGGAAATGGCTAAGCTTCTTTCATCAAGCGCATATGATAGAAGTCTCGAAAAAGATGCTGATTTAAAAGCAGTTGATTACATGTCAAAATCGAATCTTGATGCAAAGGAATTTGCAAACTTACTATTTACAATGTCTCTGGATGAAAGTGCATTTCAGTCTAATTTATCCTGGATAAGTACCCATCCCAATACTGAAGGCCGTTCAGAATATATACTAAAATATGGTAAAGAGAAGCATACAAAAGTTCATGCGATCCTCCATAAATCGACCTGGTCAACCCTTCAGTCATCATTGTAAAAACTCTGCCTAGCATACTAAATTGACTCATTGCTATTGGTCAATTTCCCACGCATATTTGTTATATTGTTTCTCCATATTTGTAATTCAAAATCAATCTTATGAAAATCCTGAAGATAATTGGAGGAATTATTCTGCTTCTTTTAGTTGTATTTCTCGCTGCCGGATTTGTAGTGCCTAAAGTTACATATGAGACTTCCGTAACAGTTAATAAACCGATAAGTGAAACTTTTGCCCTGTTCAACGACATGGAACATCTCCAAAAGTGGATTCCTGAAGTAAAGTCTATCGAAACAATGAAAGAAACTCCCAATAAAATCGGTAGCCAATATAAGATGAAAGTTGTAAGTGAAGGTAGTGAGGTAGAAATGGTAGAAACTGTAATCGACTATAAGGATAATGAGCTTGTATCATTGGATTTTGATGCAGGTGATATGCACAAAGTTGATACGTATCACTTTTCTTCAGATGGAGATATGACCAATATTACAGCAAATCATGTGTGTACAGGCAATAGCTATATTATGAAATGTATGTTTGCATTCTTTAAAGGCATGTTTAAAGGAATTGACCAGGGATACCAGAATAATTTCAAGGCCTATGCAGAAGGGCATAATTGAATAATGAATGAGTTAATTGATTTATTAAATGTTTAAATCAATTAACTCAATTCTTTATATCGTATTTGTATTCTAAGTGGATGTTTTCGCGTCCTACATCTAATCCCTCACCCTTTGCGGTGGGTAATGTCTCCAGAAGATCTTTTACTTACATTATTCTTTTGAGGATTTCCCCAATATGTGATATCTCCACTTGAAGAAGCACTAGCATCAATTGATTCTTCTACCCTGACTTCAATATCTGCGCTCGAACTTGCGGATAGGTCGGCATGACCAACATTTAACTTTTTACCTAGAAAGTCTGCACTCGAACTTGCTTTTATTTCGGCTTTAGCAGCAGAACCGCTGATCATCAAATCTGCACTGGAGCTTGCACTTGCTTCTAATTCTTCCACGTCTATTTCGATTTTCATATCACCACTGCTACTGGCACTGAGGTTAAGCTTTTTACTTCTTATTACATCGGTCCCAATAATATCACCGCTCGAACTTACACTTAGATATTCAGGGTCATCGGAGTATGTAACCGTTACTTCGACTTTAGTCTTCTTGAGCCAGGACCAATTAGACCCTTTATTTTTAACACCTACTTTTAAAACACCATTGTCAATTTCTGTTTTTACCTTATCGAGGTCAATTCCAGTAGCTGTAATATCGACACTATTGGTTGCCCCTTTTTGAATTGTCGCGGTTACACTAGTGGATACAGATATTCCAGTAAAGGAACCCAAAGATCGCGTTTCAGAATTCTGAGCATTTAGCGAGGGAAGAGCGATGAATGACAAAATCGCTGAAAGGAATAAAACGGGAAGAAGTTTTTTCATTGTGATTATTTTACTTTGATTGAAAAGATGATTTGGTCATAGATGCCTAAATATCATAAAAACCCTCAATTCGCAACAATTTTTTCTATCAATTGTGCAATGATTTGTACTAACTATACCTGTATATGGATATCTTCTTTAAAAGGTGCTATATATCCTTACATCGATTAGTCATAGATCCACGGCGAAGAAGACAGATCCAAAATGCATACCCTTCAAATACCTGATTTTATATGTTGGTTAGTACATTGAGAAGAAATAAGACAGATCCAAGAGTATGAGCGAAGAAACTAGCGCTTTTTGTAAGAGCGCGTTCCTTATAATTTTGATTATTCCTCAATTTATTATTGCTCAAAACCAACCTGTTTCACCCCTCGTTGCATCATATATACATCATCAGGAGATGAAATCCCAAAGCCTATATGGTCTTGAGTGGATAACATTAGGGCCTACCTTAAATTCTGCTCGCGTTGAAGCCGTCCAGGTTGATCCCTCATCACCTGGTACTATGTATGTAGCATTTGGCAGTGGTGGGCTATGGAAGACAGTCAATAATGGAATGAGTTGGCGATGCATCTTCGAAAATATGCCGTCACTTGGCATTGGTGATATCGCATTAGCCCCATCTAACCCTGAAGTAATATATGTAGGTACTGGTGAAAGTCTTAAGAAAGCCAGGAATTTTACGATGCCTGGCACAGGAATTTACCGGTCCGATGACGGAGGCGAACATTGGAAAAATATCGGGCTTAGTGATGCGTGGCATATCGGAGAAATAGTCGTACATCCTGAAAATCCTGATATTGTACTTGTCGCCGTCCTGGGGCATTTCTGGAGTTCAAATAAGCACCGGGGCATTTTTAAAACAATAGACGGAGGAAAAACTTGGTCACATGTCCTGTATATCGATGAAAAGACAGGAGCAAATGACATAACATTCTCTCTTGCTGATCCAAATAAGCTATACGCAACAACATGGGAAATGCACCCAGATGTAAATGGAGCTCAAAGTGGCATATTTACAAGTATCGACGGAGGGACTACTTGGCAAAAAGCTGTAAAAGGAATTACAATAGATGATCATACAGGAAGAATCGGTATTGCTGCATCTCATCAAAATGCTGATAAAGCCTATGCATTCATCAATCAACGCAATCGACCTTCGGATCGTGGAGCAGGTGAAATTTATAAAACGACTGATGGTGGAATGACGTGGCAGAAAACGCATAGTTCAGATATAATGGCTCTATCAGTGGTGGGATGGTATTTTATGGATATTTATGTTAATCCAAGTGATGATGAAGAAATTTTTGGTTTAGGAGTGCGTCTTATTCATAGCACGGATGGCGGGCAAAATTTTGATTATATCGGAGGTGAAGTACATCACTTAACACCCAGCCCGGCCCAGACATTACACCTGGATCATTGCGAACTTTGGATAAACCCTGATAATCCTGAAGAATTGGTTCTTGGTAATGACGGAGGTCTTTACCATAGCTATGACAAGGGGGCGTCTTGGTTACATTTGAATAACATACCTACCGGGGAATTTTATGATATTGAAATAGATAATGCTGAACCTTATACAATTTATGGAGGTACTCAGGATGATGCAACCGTGTTTGGCTTTTCGGAGGAATGGAATGCTAAATATAATGATCGATGGCGATATTTATGGATTGATGCCTGGAGCGGAGGAGATGGTTGTATTACGCTTGTTGATCCGGAGGATCCCAATACAGTCTATTTTAGTATGCAGAATGGTGGGGCACGACGGATGGACTTGGAAAAGGGGACATCGGTTTCCATCAGACCAAGATTTAAGAAGGAATAAAATATAGAATTAATCTATAATTTTATTACACCTTATATGCTTTCCCCTCATAATGCTCAGGTAATCTATATGGCTGGCAACTATGTCATGATGAGTGAAGATCAAGGTGATTCCTGGCGGTTAATAAGTCCGGATTTGATAGAAGAAGAAAGAACGGACTCATTAGAATTAGCTGCCGGAGCAATGGCAGCATCTTTTTTTGAAAAAGGCACATTGTACATAGGGACGGATCGAGGAAGATTTTGGATCACCCAAAATGGAGGACTCAATTGGGAGGAGCGATCTTCTGGTCTACCAAATAATTATATCAGAAGTATTACACCTTCTGCGCATAAAAAAGAAAGAATTTATCTCCAACAGACAGGACTCAACTATGATGATTTTGGTGCTTATCTATACGTATCGGAAGATTATGGGATTACCTGGAAGCCAATTCACAATAATCTTCCTGATCACCCGATCAATGTAATTATTGAGGATCCACTTGATGAAAAGACATTATTCGTGGGTACATTTAGAGGAGTCTATGTATCCAGAGACCGGGGTGGTTCGTGGAGTTATTTTGGAACATCGATGCCGGATGCAAGTGTTGCGGACATTATTATTGATAAAAAGTCAAGAGATTTGATCATCGCTACTCATGGTAGAGGTATTTATAAGACCAACCTCAATCCTATGGATCAGCTAAGTTTAGAGGATTCAGAGAATCATTTGTTTGCGATACCACCTGCCAAAAGACCAAAGTTCAGGGATACTCACAAAGAAGTGGACGAAACAACGATTTCCAAGGTTCCTATAACTTTTTGGATGGAAAATGAAGAAGAAGTTGAATTGCAAGTTATCAATGAGTCTGATTCTTTAATCTGGTCACGCAGCGTGTTAGCAACACATGGAATAAACCAGGTTCGCTGGGATCTGGTTATTAAAGAAGAAGAAAGCATTCTACCCTACTTTATTCATTATAAACGCTATTTAAAAAAGGGAGTATACAGATTGAGATTGAAGACAAGAAACGGGATAGATA
>JAJCYJ010000230.1 GCA_029262975.1 Saprospiraceae bacterium | reverse complement strand
GAAGATGCAGGGAAAGTAGAAGTGATACTGAATCAAAATAAGTTGGATTCGGATATTTTGGAAATTAGTATTTCTGATGAAGGACCGGGAATCCCGTTAGAAGAACAAAGCTTGATATTTAATAGGTTTTACCAGTCTTCAAGAACATCTCATCCTTCTGGCACGGGCATAGGTCTTGCTCTTGTAAAAGATTTAATAACACTTTTAGATGGTGATGTATATGTAAAGAGTAATACTGAGAAAGGCAGCCAATTTACATTTCAGATACCAATAAAACGAGTGGTACGAGATCAGAATATAGGCGATAATTTACCCAATATTCAAGAGGAAATAGAATATGTACCCCTTCTTATAAAAGGCAATAAGCCCAACATCTTGATTGTAGAAGATGATCTCGAGATGTCAAAATATCTGGTGTCTTTACTGGATGCGGATTATAATATAGATACGGCATATAATGGTAATCAGGCATTGGAAAGAACCATGAAGAAGAAATATGATTTAATCTCTTCTGATGTAATGATGCCAGAAATGGATGGATTTGAATTTCGAAAATATTTAAATGAGAGAAAGCAAAATCGTTTAACTCCTTTTATCATGTTAACGGCAAGAGCTCTTGAAGAAGACAGGTTAAGAGGATTTCGTCTGGGGATTGACGACTACATTACGAAACCATTTAGTTCAGCGGAATTCAAAGCGAGAGTTTATAATCTCGTTTCGAACAAAATAAACAGAGATGGGATAGAACATATCGAAGAAGAGCAGGAATCATTTGGAGAGAACTTCACCCGGACCGCCGAAGAATTGGTTTTAAAGAATATTGATGATCCATCTTTTAATGTCCATCAGTTGGCCTCCGAACTTAATTATAGCAGTCGTCAATTAGGCCGGGTACTTCAGCAATATACGGGACTCACATCTGTAAAATTTATCCTGGAAATTAGATTACAAAAAGCGTATCAGATCATCCGTGAGAGAAAATTTTCAACTATAAATGAAGTGAGATACGAAGTGGGAATTGAAAGTGCATCTTACTTTTCATCCAAGTTTAAGGAGCGATTTGGAATAAGTCCGGCTTATATGTCATCTGAATAGATTATCAAGATGCGATCAATGATTCAACACATAGAATTTTGGTTAATTTTAGATACTTTTGACGAGGATTGGAATTAAAGAAAATCGTCATTTCAGAAAATAATACCATAATAGGTGGGCAATTAATCTTACAGAATTGACCTGACCTCTTACTTAAGTTTATCATCACAATCCAAATCAATGTAATATCATGAACGGTAGTTTATTGATTATAACGTTTGTGAAGTCACATATAAATTCACTTGAAGTGAATGAGGTTTAAAGTGTGGTCTGTCATCGCTGATTGTTAAATTATTGCTCAACCCGATCGATATAGGTTATTTGCAAACTGGTAAATTATACCCAATGGTGTGTTGTTACAAACTTCCCTTGTCTAGGGTTTTTACTCACGCATGAAATGCATAGGAGAACAGAAATAATTCTAATTATTATTAACTTATGACACTTAGTATTTTATGATGTAGGTGTAAGAAATGATTTAATTTTATTTACAATCCCTTGAAGAGTTGAAAAAATTGCGTCAGAAGAAAACCCTCCCAATAGCGCCATCGTCATTTTATTAACTTCGAGCGATCCACTGATAGTCGTATTTGTAAATACAAAAAGTTCTGAAATGATAAACCCGGAAATAAGGCCAATTATGACAGTTGCATTTATTTCTATTGCATCCACAGGGAGAAGTGTATAGTCCTTTATTTTTGAACTTAAGGTTTTTAGAAGAAAGAACATAACGCCAAGTAACGAGGCAGATAAAATAAATAGAAGATTATAAAGAAGTATCCATCCAGAAGAAGTTAGCAAGCCAGCAGCCAATTGTTCATCATTAACATCGGGGGATAAACTTATAGATACAAGCACAATAAGAGATAAAATAGCGATGCCAAGACATTTTGAAAATATGGGTATTTGATACCAATGCCTGGCTTGATTTCCTTTTATTATTTGAGTGTTAATGAATCTGATAGATTGGACAGACGCAGGGGCTATCGTGACTGTAAGTGCATTATAATTGGAAATTATATCGGTAATGTTTAATTCTTCGCCCGTATTAAAGGTATTTGGAATTTGAATACCATTTTCGATAGCATATTTTAGCATGATATTCAGGTCATCTTTGATCTCATTAAAGTTGCTTGATGATATTGCAGTACTGGTCGAAGAGTCTTTTGATGTTAGAGATTGAGTTGATGGTGTAGCCATGATGTGATAATTTGGCACAAAATAGTCATTTGTCTTATACTTATGACAGGTATATATACCTATAGCCGATGAGGCAATGCTCCTGAATTTCATATATCAAGAAGTTAGTGGACATAGTCACTTTCTTTCGTCATTTTTTATGCAACTAACATTAAAATTAACGATGACATGTCGAAGCAAAAAAATGTTGATGATAGGCTGATTAATGGCTGCGCATCTATGTAAGCTCAACTGAAAGACATCTTTCAAGAAATGTTATTGGCCAAATTGTAAAAAAATAACCAAGAGTAATTTATCGCGGATCAAACAGATCTTTATCTATCCTGAATTCGGATTCGTGATAGTAGCGGAGAGTCCTGAAGGATATTTCCCTTTGTTAGAAAAGTTAGAAACAGTTGTAGCTGATAAATTTGTTTTCATAGATCGTAAAGCATAAATTAAAGACACCTAATTATATTTATAGCTTATGAAGCAGGAGTAAATGGTAATGTAAGTAAAGAATTAACCTTAGAAGATGTTGTCATTGGAGTTATGCGAAGGAGGTAAATATATAATGCAATACGTATGACTTTGATCTGGTAATTGGTGTTCTTGTAACAGTAGGAGAAAAAATACTTAAGAAGCTGACACAAGAAAACGAAGAAATTGGGATCAGAAAGGGAAAGAAGAATGAATTATAATTATTATTTGTAAATTTAGATTAGAGATTATCCTGGTAGATCTCAATTATATTAACTGCAAGCCAAAATACAATTCATGAAAAAGAAAATTCTTCTTATTGTTCTGCTGGCATTAGCCATAATATTTATCAATAGTGGGTTAACCGTTCAGAATGAAAATTATTTCAGCAAAAGCGGCACCAATCATGTTATTCCAGCAGAGGGGATTATTCCCGAACGGATTGAAATAGAACAAGGGTGGGATGATCAGACGAGATTAAATTTTTGGTTTACAAGTCAAGGGTCACAACTAATTCCATATCGTTGGTTTACCTGGTTAGAACAAGCGGATAATACAGACTTATTCAGAAGTGCTGATCATATGGAGCTGATGAGATACCTTCCGATCGAGTCCTCAGCTCTTAATCCTTCTGGTCTTCCTATTGGATTTACAATTTCAAAAGCTAAGAGAGGAAAAGATCAGTGGCTTGGATTTACATGTGCGGCTTGTCACACCAATCAACTCGATTATAAAGACAGCAAACTTTTGATAGAAGGAGCGCCTACGCTGGCTAATTTTGTCATGTTTTTGGACCAATTGTCAGCCGCCTTAAATGCTACCAGCATAGATGATGCGAAGTTTGAACGATTTGCTAAAAAGGTGCTGGACGATGGGTTTAATAAAAAATCTGCAGAGAAACTTCGTGAGAAATTACTTGAAGTGACAACGCATGTTTCAGAGCGTATAATGGTCAATAAGCTACCTGATCATTATCCGAAGGATTTTACAAGTTATGCTCGACTGGACGCATTCGGAAATATTCAAAATGCAGGGAGTGCGTTTGCATTGCATGATTTGAGTAATAAGAATCCTCCTAATGCACCTGTATCCTACCCGTTTTTATGGGGGACACATCAGTCAGATGTAGTTCAATGGAATGCCTCTGCTCCGAATACGCCTGTTATTGGTCCCTTGGTAAGAAATATGGGAGAGGTGGTTGGTGTGTTTGGTAATTTAGATATAGGCAAGGCATCCTGGATCAAACGACTTTTCGGCAAAGATCATAAATACTCTTCAACCACTGATTTTCATGGTCTTGGATTATTAGAGTCTTGGATAAAATCGCTTCAGTCACCAGTCTGGCCACAGGATATACTTCCACTAATTGATACTATTAAAGCAGAACAGGGGAGGGGCTTATTTGATGCTCATTGTGTATCCTGTCACCAAGTGATACCGCGAGATGAAGAGGGGCTTAATTATAAAGCGGTCAAAACACCCCTGAGCGAAGTGGGTACAGATAAACTCGCTGCACTCAATGCCAGGAAGCACAAAGCGGCTACCCTGATATTAGATGGATACAGACCTGAAATATTATTGGGTCAAAAATTTGGAGATACAACCAGGGCCCTGAATATTGCTATAGATGGAGTCGTAGGACTCATTCTAAAGGATCCGATTAAATCTTTGGAAGCCGGATTGAAATCTGAATTTGCGCATGGACCTGGATCTATAAAAGATCATGTTTTGGAACATGTCAAGGCTAGAGTCGATCTTGCAGGTGGTTTGGACCTTGTCACGTCTACCATAAACCCTCCGAATGAAGCTGCCGAATTGGAAGGTTTGGTATATAAGGCAAGACCGCTCAATGGAATATGGGCTACTGCGCCCTACATGCACAATGGATCTGTGCCAAATTTATGGGAATTACTTCAATCTCCTGGAGATCGTGTTACCAAGTTTTGGGTAGGAGACAGAGAATTTGATCCGGTGAATGTAGGTTATAATACATCATCTGGATTGAGTGAATTTAGAGTCCTTGATAGTAATGGCCACATCCAACCAGGTAATTCTAATCTTGGTCATGACTATGGCGAAGACTTGACAAATGACCAAAAATGGGCACTGATTGAATATATGAAGACGTTATAAAAAAGTCATGATATTGAAATTTAGAAAAATCGTTGTATATGTCATTGGATAAATTAGATGATTCAATATCTAATAAAGATGTAGATTTTTATTTTGAGAATGGCATGTTGGTCATGACCAAAGCTTATCATTTGAGAAGGGGTTATTGTTGCGACAACAAATGTCGTCACTGCCCATATAGGCACAATGAAGGAAATACAGAAAGTAATGATCCTTTGTGACCATCAGTATTAGATTTTTGAAAGCATTTTATAGAACTATATCACAATCTGCTAAACTCTTCAAGAACTGCTTATTCTTGCTCGTTTTGTTCAATTATCAGGAGAGGACTAACCCTGGTTTCACAATTTACAAGACCACATCTTACACAGCTTCTCCTCAATCATTTTCTAAATATCAAGTAAGAAATGATATAGAGACGATATTCTTAAACCTGGAAAATTTTCAATTCCGTCTGAGACAAGTTAAGAATGTAATCATCATTTTTGAAGCTCAATTATTTTCAATAGAAGAATGATATAACGAATATTCTGGGTTGCTAATTTGAGCACATTATCTTTGACATGCATACCCGGGTCACGACATTATTTTGGACTCTTTTGATATAAATTCAGACAGCTTGTATCAAGATTACTCATGGGGTCATCCATGAATTGTATCATAACTTTATCTCTACAAGCTGGATTTCCACCTCCATGCCCTGCTTCATCAAGTATAAATAATTGCCCATTGCTTAATCGATTCATAAACATATGTCCATTTTCCGGAGGTGTAACAGGGTCGTATTGATTAACCATAATTATAGTAGGAATTCCAGAATTTTTAAACTTATTTTGATCCTCAGGAAGGGTAGCGTTATGCCAATATTTAAATGCTTGATAAGTGGCATCAAAAAATCCAAGTTTAACAGGTAGTAATGGAAGTGTCTGGTAGACTTCCTGGATTTTTTCTTCGGTATTATGATTATCAAATTGCTCATACCTTTCGACCGATATCCACATGGAATAATTGTAACCCGGACCAAACTCATTTGCAATCATTTGATTTATCATTTGTGCGTCGCCATTTTTAAATTCCTGAATTAGTGCAGGTACTTGTGTCCTCGCGTTATTGCCGTACAGCAATCTCCTTAAAAAGTAAATACCATCCTGGGCATTGATCAGAAATGGTTCACCTTTTACATCCATTACAATTGTTTGGGACTCCAGCTCTTTTATTGCCAACAAATAATCACTTTGAAGATTGGGATATTGAGCATTACAACTATTGTTATTTTTACAATATTCAAAAATTCTACTCAATGCCAGGGAATAACTTTTTAACCTGTCGATAAGCATATCTCCTTCTACGGGAGCTGGAGAATTAAGTACGACACTATGGAGTAGATTGGGATATAAATCCTGAATAATCCTCCCCAACCTAGTGCCATAAGAGGTTCCGTAAATATTGTATTTTTTATATTTCAGATGCCGCATCAAGTTGCCTACATCCTTAGCATTTTGGAATGAATTATAATATTCGAGGTTTATGTCCTCCTGTTCACATCTTGATTGGAAATCAAGCATCACTTTTTTCATTTGATTTTTTTCCTCATCCTCATTGAAATTTCCAGCCATAAGTTGGTATATCTCTTTGTGCATATTTGGTAGTGGAGAAGAATAACCAATGCCCCTTTGATCAAAAAGTATGATGTCTCTTTTTTCTCTAATTGGATGATCGATCCATCGATTAATTCTGCCGGATGTAAGAGCACCTGCCCCCGGTCCACCCGTTAGATGAATCATAGGATATCGATCTGATGACTTGTCCAATTTTTGAAGGACTACATAAGCAATTGATATGTTACGGCTATCGGGGTCGTCGTGATTTTCTGGCACATCAATCATACCACACCTCACATTATCTGTATCGGTTAAGAACTTAATGAATTCACACGTTTGCTGTTGTAAGGTGTTACTGTCTGCTTCAACACTTACATTATAAACAGAATTATCTGCTGTCATACGAATCCCGGAAAATCCGAATAAAGCACAGAGCAGAGCAAATAAACTTATTGATAAGAACCATGTATTTCCTCTATATGCACCCGGATTCTTCTTGCTTTCATTATACATAAACACGATTTTTTTATTCTGAATCTTTCTAAATCACAATTGTACAGAAGGTAAGATAACTGATAGCATCTACAAATACTGAAATTATTAATTACTTAGAAATAATCGGGACGCTTAATCAGGGAAATAATTATAGACAATACGAATAATTCTTTCATGTAGTTTCTTTCGTTATCCATTTTTCAACTTGCGGTGCCACATAGGCTTCCATACTGTGTAGCAGAGGTTCTATATGCTCATTGATCTGTATCATATCAAAATTTTCCTGACGTAAGAATCCAGATGTAACCATGTGCTTCAAAAGTATGATCAAAGCGTCATAGAATCCATTTGTGTTTAATATGCCGATTGGTTTTTGATGCAGACCCAGCTGTGCCCAAGTTAGCATCTCAAATAATTCTTCAAGTGTTCCTATTCCTCCGGATAGAGCGATAACACCATCACAAAGCTCATTCATTTTAGTTTTTCGTTCATGCATTGTATCTACAATAACCATTTCAGATAGGGCATCATGTGCGATTTCCTTTCTCATTAGAAATGATGGAATTACACCTGTGACATGCCCGTTATTTGTCAGGGCACCATCTGCGACTGCTCCCATGATACCGACTTTTGCACCACCATAAATGATCTTTATATTTTTGAGCGCTAATAGTTTTCCAAGTTTAAAAGCTTCTTCTGAATAGAGCTTATCACTCCCGGAACTAGACCCACAAAAGATTGTAATGCTGTTCATTTTCATTAAATTTTACTAAGACAGGTGATTTATCTAATTCTAAATATAAAATTCACTGATGATTCCATTCTGCTAAACTTTATAGCAAAGCGTACAATTTGAGTAATCATTTTGTGAACAGTTTTTTTTATTCGACATCAATTTATAAAATTGAAAAAAGCTAAGCCAAATTTGGTGGTCACCAAAAATATAATTAGAGTTAATAATAGATAAAACTTGCAAAGCGTTTTGTTTAATAGATTTTCTATACACAGGGTGCAACATCTATCCTCTTGATTTCGAAGATTTAAGTAATGGCAGGTAATGCTCGTAGTGCCATATGAGTAAAAAAATATTGCCTGCAACCATCATCGAGGTGATAACAGGTGTGCCACGCATATGTAGTGCAATGGAAACAAGAAATATATTTATAGTTACAGGCATCATGAGCAAAATGGATACGACT
>JAJCYJ010000229.1 GCA_029262975.1 Saprospiraceae bacterium | reverse complement strand
CACTGGTATTCCATGGTTCATAGTAAGTATAAAAGTCTTGTAATTCAGGGTCTTTATCAACGGTAAACTCCATGCCGGATTCTTTATTCCTGATCTTGGATATATCGTCAAAAGGCTTATCAATATTTAGCGTGAATGTATCGGTAAATGCTTCGGGATCACTTTCTAAATCTACCTTATACCATTTAATACTGTCCAAAGAAATATCTGTGGCATCAATGCTATAAAACCATCCCCGCCAAAACCAATCGAGATCCATACCGCTGGCATCTTCCATGCTTCTAAAAAAATCAGCAGGAGTTGGAGATTTAAAAGCCCAACGTCTACAATATTCTTTAAAAGCAAAGTCAAACAATTCTCTTCCCATAATCGTCTCCCGTAACATATTCAATCCAGCGGCAGGTTTGGTATAACCATTACTGCCAAAATCCACCAGGTTCTCACCATTAGTCATGATGGGTTCAAGGTGTTCTTTTGGTAGTCTCATATAGTCTGTGATAGTAGATGTAGGCCCAAAACCATGGTCATAATTATTATCAAATTCTGCTTCTGCGAGGTATTGAACAAAACTATTCAGTCCTTCGTCCATCCAGGTCCATTGTCGTTCGTCGCTATTTATAATCATCGGAAAATAGTTGTGCCCGACTTCGTGAATGATCACTGATATGGCCGAATTTTTTGCACCCTCACTATAAGTACCGTCTTCCTCTGCTCTTCCAGGGTTAAAACAAATCATTGGATATTCCATCCCGTTTGCTGCTTCTACGGAGATAGCAGTGGGATATGGATATGGAATACTGTATTTAGAATAAGTGACGAGGGTTTGCTTAACGGCTTTTGACGAATATCTCCTGTAAATAGGATAAGCCTCTTTGCCATAATAACTCATACACATTACCTTTTTTCCTTCGGAGGTGATATGTGGCATCGCGTCCCAGATAAATTTTCGGCTCGCCGTCCAGGCAAAATCACGGACATTTTCTGCTATATAGATCCATGTCTTAGAGGCCGTTGATTTTGTCGCAGATTCATTGCGTACAGCTTCTCCCAGTGTGACAATTTCTATAGGTTCAACCGTATTTTGAGCTTCATTCCAACGTGCCAGTTCAGCATCAGAAAGCACTTGATCATAATTTTGACATACTCCGGTGGCTCCAACGACAAAATCTGCAGGCAATGTCATTTGCACTGTGAAGTCACCAAAAGTAAGCGCAAACTCTGCCTGTCCTGTAAATTGATTTGTTTGCCAGCCCCGTGCATCGGTATAAGCACAAAGACGTGGATACCATTGTGTTATCGTATACAAGTCATTACCATCTTTTGGAAAATGTTCATACCCGCCACGCGGATAGTTGGCGAAATCCTTATTTAATTCCATCAAAGCGATCCGATCTACAATATTGTAGTACCATTTTATATTAAACACAAACTGCTCTCCTTTCTTAAGAGGCTCAGGGAGGATTATACGCATCAAGGTTTGATTGATCATATAGTCCAAGGCATTACCGGATGCATCCGATACTTCTTCAATATTGACACCATATTCAGATACTTCTCTTGCGGGTTCCAGGCTTCGCAGGTCATTTTCTGACATAATGTCGTTTATCGAGCTTGGGTCAAAGTACTGATTGCTATTATTGGTAGAATGTTGATTTTCATCCAACTGTAGCCATAAATAGCGCAAGGTATTGGGTGAATTGTTAGTATATGTAATTGTCTCTTTTCCTGTCAGGCGACGAAGATTTACATCCAATGTGCAGTCTATCTTGTAGTCACACCGCTGCTGCCAATATTGGGGGCCGGGTGAACCATCCATGCTGCGATATTCATTAGGACTGGGTAATAAGGGATCAATTTGTTCAAATTTATTCCCATGATTTGATGTGTTCTGTCCAAATCCCGAGAAGGCTCCTATAAGAAGAAAGCCAAACAATAAGAAGATAGATTTTTTTAAACCAGCTGAATTTTTCAACTCCATTTCGCTATAAGTTTATGATGAAAAATTTGAGAGATGAAAGGTATAAAAGATTTACGATCAATGTGGGCAAGCTCCTGATCATCTATGAGTCATATTTCATTTACTATCGAATTATCAGGAAGTCTTGGTTACACAACTCGAGAATTTTTTTGACTAAATTTAGTATTACTTGGGTTTGTCAGAACTTTTCGTGTTCTTTCGAAATGGTTGGTCATAATTTTATTATCAATCTTTGTATGAGCAACACACCTCTTGAGGAAAGACTTAACTCATTTATTTGAACCTTGTAAATAGACGTCTTATTAATAAATACCGAGCTCTTCAGACCTCTGATATTTTAAGGTTGTTCTTCCGATATCTGGTCCTTTGTCTGCTCCTCGGCGTGGCAAGAATATCCTCAGGCCAGGTCGGTGTCGGTCTTATTGCACCAAAAATTCATACTGGTGATCAAACGGAAATATGTGTTCCAATCTCCACTTTAAATTTTGCCGATGTAGGTGCCTTTCAAACCGGTCTTCATTTTAATCCGACTGTTTTGTCCTTTAATGGAAGCATCAACGAAATGGCAATTGGGGATATAGACGTAGGTACACGAGAAGTAACTAAAGGAATACTACATATTTTATGGTTTACGCCTTTTAACATTCCTGGAACAACTATCGAGAACGAAGATGTGTTGTTTGAGCTTTGTTTTAATATAATCGGCGCCCCAGGTACATATAGTGAGATCATTTTTGAAGACTTTCCTTATTATAACATAGAATTTTCTGATAGTGAAGGCAGTACTATGAGACATTTCGTGAGCCCTGGAAGGGTGAACATTGGTTTTCCGAATGCCGTACCCACTCTTTCTGAATGGCTACTGATAATCCTGTCTCTCTTACTCCTTGTCTTGGGTGTAGCTATGTTGAAACAGGGTCATTTTATTTTGATTAAACAGACCTCTCATTAGTCACATCTTATCACATGTACTAAATATCAATAAAGGCTAATTCTATCTTCTCCTTTTAATTATTAATCTAATAGAATATATAATCAGAAATAGAAAGACGATTATTGTACATACGGATTAATGATGAAGATTTTTTTCAAATGGTATACCGGGAGTTTTATAGTGTCCCTTTTTGGGCTCTTGGTCTTACTATATGTCAATGATATAGAAGGAGTAAAGATATCCGAGATATATCAGGAGGTACTGTTGCAGCTTTTAAAGTCCTGGGAGTTTTGGTTCTTTTTATTGATACCTTATTTGTTGTATCTTTTAGCGCGCTTTTATTATAGGATTTATACGACCCATGGTTTTTCTATTTTTGCAAAACGGGTTTCGCTGTCTTTAATACTTCCTATAGGTTTTCTCATCATTCTGTTTAAGTGCTCACAATCATACCTTAAGTATGAAGATTATAATTACGAATGGGACACAAGTGTAGAAAACAAGACACAAAAAGTTACTGATTTTTATTATGCTGATTGCAAACAAAGAGGTGCACATGTTTTCGGTTCAATTGAAAATAGCGAGCAATCTTTTCTGCCGCTGATCAAAAACAATATAGAGTGGATCACATTCGTGCCCTTTATTGGGCAGGAAGATTATGACAGCCCCGAGATAGGCAGAAGGTTTAGGGATAGTGTGATAATCAATCGAATGGACTCGATATGGAAAAGTAAGATTGATCTTGCACACGAATTCGGATTCAAAGTAATGTTAAAACCGCACATCTGGTTATCTACACCTTCTATGGGAAAATGGCGTTCGGATATCTATCCAAAAAATGAAGAAAATTGGTTGCTCTGGTCCGCTGATTATCGCAAACAAATGATGCATTATGCTGCATTGGCAGAGGAATCAAAGGTGGCCATATTATGTGTAGGAACCGAGTTATCACAACTCGCTCTTCGCAAACCCAAGTTTTGGAATTCTCTAATTAGAGAAATCAGAGAAATATATTCAGGAGAATTAACATATGCCGCCAACTGGGACGATGAACTTGGAAAAATAAAATTTTGGGCAGACCTGGACTATATTGGCATTCAGGCATACTTCCCTATTGCTCAAAATAACAATCCTGAACGATCAGAAATAATAAAAGGGTGGCAAGTTCATCTGAATCAATTAGAAGAAGTTTACAATCAATTTAAAAGACCCATTCTCTTTACAGAGATGGGTTATAAAAGCACTTTGGACAGCGCTAGAAAACCTTGGGCGTGGAGCAATTCTTTTTCAAATCTATATAAGAAAGTTTCTACCCGAAGCCAGGCCAATTGTTATGAAGTTTTCTTTCAAATTATCTGGCCACAAAAATGGTTTGCCGGTGTCCATATCTGGCAATGGCGAAGTCCTTATGAGCGATCAGGAGGAAAGACCCATTTAGGATTTACACCTCAAAGAAAACCTGCAGAAAATATAATTGCAAAAGGCTTCGGTGTTACTCGTAATGTCAAATAATAATCAGACTAATTATAAGCCCTTTTATAAAAAGTACTACTCGCTTTTCCGATCATACGGAATAATCCGATCCCACTCATCAGCGGCTGCCCTTGCTACAAAGGCAACAACTGGATCTGTATCACTCAAATTATAAACTTCATGAGGTACACCTGGTTTGATATAGACAAAATCTCCTGCTTGATTATCCAGGACTTGATTTAGGCCACGACCAAAAGCATGTCGCACATTGCCTTCTAAAATATACAGCATCAGATCAAAGCCATCATGGATGTGGGCGTAAGCGGTGCCCTTTGGTGGAATTGTGGCGACATTGCAGTAAAAGGGAATGCCCAAGTAGTGGTCGATAACGAAGGCTGTAAGGAAAAGACTAATATTCCATTAATAAAATTCTAAACCTTTTGACCGGTCCTTCATAGTCGTCTACACATCAATTTGAAAGAGAACAAATTACTTAAACCGGATTATGCAATAGAAGATCTATTGCGGCAACTCAACAACCTTAAATGGTTCCCTCATTTGAAGATGCTTCTGTGGCTTCATCCTACGGTATCATTCGTTCATCTGCAAAATCAGGCACGTCCGCCAATTTTGATTCTCACCATGGTGTAAGGCGCTGCTGTCGTTGTTCATGACTATCCCAACGCTGTTCGGGGTTTGTAACCTGGAACCTATAGCAATTAACAGCAAATCTTGAAAACAAGCACTACAATCTTAGACCACTTTAATATTGGTTCGAGGTCATGAGACACTCGAACAGCGGGGTGTAAGAGGTGATTTGTATTCATGAATACATTTCTTATCCTTATAACCTATCCTTCAAAGTCCTCTACACATCAATCTGAACGAGAACAAATTAATATTCGAATCAATCCATTCATATAGTAAGAGATGCCTTTTGTAATTTCTATCCCTAATTACAATTAGTGGATTATAACGCTTTCTAATTTTATTTGCTACCTTTCCAATGTATTACTTACAGCAATCGCGAAACAAATCCCCAAGAGCCCGCACTACCTTCTTATTGCTTCTAAATATGCAAAACGTTATCGACGCATCGAATTGGCAATTCGAAATGGAACTTTTTATGCCTACTCCAAGATAAAGCAAAACCATCTTCTTCAAATATTGAAGCGGTATGCATTGCGACTGACAAGGATTACTGGAAAGAGTATTGCTCTTGGAAGTTTGACTGCAGGTATTTCGATTGTTACAAGCCCTGTTATTGACGCTCAATCTTTTACACTTTCTCCAGATCCTGAGCCTTTTGGATTGACTGGTGTGGGCATGCATTCAGCACCCGTTTTTGTAGATATTGATGGCGATGGTGATTTTGATGCGTTTGTTGGAGAATTTCTGGGCAATACTAACTTTTTCCTAAATACAGGTTCTTTGACAGCGCCCGCCTTTAGTCTGTCCGCTGCTACAACGCCTTTTGGTCTTTCAGATGTGGGTTATTTCGCCACACCAAGCTTTGTAGACATTGATGGAGATAGTGATTTGGATGTATTCGTAGGAGATTTGCAAGGGAATACCCACTTCTTTCTCAATACCGGAACTTCTATAGCTCCTGCCTTTAGTCTGTCTTCTTCAACTACACCTTTTGGCATTACGAAGCGTTCTGGATATGTCACGCCCACTTTTGCAGATATCGATGGAGATGGAGATTATGATGCTTTTTTAGGCATTAATCTAGGAACCACTACTTTTTTCGAAAATACAGGCTCAACTAATGCTCCAGCCTTCGCTACGCCAGTCACCAATTCACCATTTGGGTTGACCGACGTGGGAGGCATCGCAACACCCAATTTTATAGACATCGATAATGATGGTGACCTGGATGCTCTTATTGGTAATGATAATGGGAAAGTTATCTTTTTTAAGAATACCGGATCTTCAGCGTCTCCGACATTCGTCCGTTATGCCTCATCCACTCCATTTGGATTATCCGATATAGGCTTGCAAGCCAGACCC
>JAJCYJ010000228.1 GCA_029262975.1 Saprospiraceae bacterium | reverse complement strand
TTGTGCACTGTCATAAACTAAGATATCAATATATATGAAAGATCTCAGAGATACTACTGAAGCAAAGAAAATACAAGGCCAAGCTCCAAAAATGCGCTGGTCCACTCCAGAATTGAAGAAATTCTCGCGTAAAGGCATTATTAAAGGCGGATCCCTAATGGGTTTATTGGAAAATGCAACTTACAAGACTTCTTAGTATAGATCTTTACGCTTCAATAAAGGAAATCTACTAGTCTGAGGCATAAATACATGTGCGTTCATGCTGTGGATTTGACAAATCAATGGTCTATTTTACTATACTTATAAGGCCCTCTGCTATCATTTTCTTGACAAATTTGATTGTATTCTTAAGGTCAAGATTTCCCGCTATATCCTTCACTTTTAGAGTTTTAGAACTCAAAATGCTTTCCAAGGTATCCTTGGCAAAAATTGGATAGGCAAATGTTTCATTTTTGGGTGTTTGAACAACACAAAAGTGCCCATCCTCATCATTAGTCAGAATCAAATCATCCTGACAACTTACTATTGAATCACTATTAATAGTATGATGACCAACATAATCCATGAGTCTATTTTCATAATCCTTATTTAATTTTTTTGCTTTGAGCTCTTCAGCGATACTCAGAATTTCTTCTTCTGAAAGAGCATCAATTCTTTTATTCAGAATAGTTTTAATTTCTTCTATCTCCTTTCCCACATTATCATCGGTATTATTCCAATTCATAAAGCTGCCTCTTATGCTTCCTTCAGAAAATGATTTGTCTAAGGCGATTCTAAATATATCGAGCCACCTCACAGGAAACAAACCGAAAGAAACATGAATAGATACGTCTTCCGTTGAATGTGCGCTATGTCCTATTCCTCTTGGAATATAAAGCAAATCTCCTCTCTTTAATTCTATTTCTTTTTCTTCAATATTAAAAGACTCAGAATCTTCGAACACAATGCTATGATCAATCAATTCTTTAGGGCCATCAAAAAGTTTCCACTTCTTAGAACCATGTATCTGAAGAATAAATATGTCAAAATAATCTACATGTCGAATAAATCCCTGGGCATCTGGAGGTGTAATAAATATCCCAGCCTTTACCTGGCAATTAAGATCTCTGCTTAATTTTTTAGCAAATCGATTTACTTTAGGTATATATTCCTCAACAAAATTTAATACCACGGAGTCACCTTTGTAAAGTGATTTGATTATCGATTCTTTATTAACTTCAAGTTGGCCGTTATCCTGTAATTGGGCCCATTTAGAAAGCGTAGAATTATGATTATTCGTAACCAAAACGTCACGTGGCCTGATATGCCCTTGATGAAAATAATCGTCAATATCCTCTAGGGTAAGAATATTATTATAATAATCAGCTGATCTATCTTTAATCAACAGATGCTTTTTCTCATAATATTCATCTAAAAAAGAAGCTCTGCTTACAGGAGATAATAGATAGGACAATATTTCTTTTGTCATTTAAAAAGTTTGCTTGAGGTGAACATGGAAATTTAAGCTCGCATGTCAAATTTATCACTTATTACAATATGGATAATTATTTCCTATGTCTCATAGGACAAATAAATTATCCGATTAATTACTTAGAAGTGGGAATATTTGATAATAGAGGGCACCTCTATAATAGTCTTTTCAGATTTGAAAAATGAATAGTATTACCCAAATTCATTCTGCAGTAATAAAAAAACCAGTTGTCAAAGAAATTGACAACTGGTTTTATTTCTCATATTATATTGACAAAAACGCTACTAATTCCTTGGGGGAAAGAGGCCCTGTGTTGCAATCAGATAATTGATCACCTGAAAAGGCTGCACGTTGTTATGCGGGAGACTGCCACCGCTATTTGCAATCACAACTGTTTGTGCTGCGAAAGTTCGATCGACATTTCCTGTATCAACATCAGCATAAACAAATTGTGCTGGAGTGGCAAACATTCTTCCATTCGGGTTAGCCGAAGAAGCAACATCCGATTCAGCCTTTAAGGCGCCTATATGATTGTGGCTTGGCATTTGAGTAGTATTTAATGTGACCGTTTCGGTTCCCGCCTTTTGCCCAAGTCTTTTAGGGGTTAATCCAGGGCCGTCACCTTCATGCATTGGCGCTCTGCCACGTAAATCAGGCAATGCAAAAGTTGTCCTTCCATCTCCACCATAGGTGGTGCCTAAAATAGAAAAAAGAGCCTGATTCTGGGCGATAGATAATAGTTGACCATCACATTTTGCCCAGCCGCGTATGGCGAAGTTGCCACCAAATGGTACTACTTGTCCAAGATAAGGATTTGACATAATTTAAATTTTTGCTTGTTAATAATTTTATCCAGAATTTTACTATTTGTGAAATCCTGTTATTAAATATTTATAATTTTCTCTACGTTGTGCTGCACTTTTGCCACACAATAAAACTCGTTTTTCAATAGAGCTGAGGCTTCAATATTTAAAGAAGAATCAATTATAATTTTCTTCAATCACCATTTCTTCTAATCGATGAATAATTAAACCTTTTATTCTACTGATCTCACTAATAAAATGACAGTGTATTTCTTCTGTCCTTCTAATTTCAACTTTTATATGATCAATGTCAGTATTGTCCGAATCTTGGCTCATAAAAA
>JAJCYJ010000227.1 GCA_029262975.1 Saprospiraceae bacterium | reverse complement strand
ATGTACCAAGTCCAATATTAAGGATTATTTTCGAGCATTCGTGCTTTAAAGTGAGAATTATGACCGTGAAAAATAAAATGGTATTTTATAAAGATGCAGATAGAATACTCGTAGCTGTTGATTGTATCATATTTGGCTTTGACAAGGGTATTTTAAAGTTACTTTTATTCAAAAGGAAAGTAAATCCATTCAAAAATGAATGGTCACTGATAGGGAGTTTCGTCAAAAAAAATGAGGGTGTTGCGGAGGCAGCAGCAAGGGTTTTATATGAATCTACCGGTTTAGAAAGGGTTTTTCTGAATGAGTTAATTTGTTTTGGCAATGAAGAAAGGGATCCTGGGGGTCGGGTCATATCCATTACGCATTATGCGCTCATTCGTTTGAACGATAATCAAGAGCGATCTGTCCAGGAGTATGAAGCACAATGGTTCGACGTAAACGAGATACCTGAACTCATCCTGGATCACAGTTTTATGGTACAAAAGGCTTTGGAAAGATTGAAAGAACATGCCAGATTTCATCCCATTGGGTTCGAACTGCTTCCCAAGAAATTCACCATCCCTCAGTTGCAATTACTCTATGAATGCATCTACAGGCAACCATTGGACAGGCGTAATTTCAGGAAGAAGATACTATCTATGAAAATCCTTAAAAAATTAGCAGAAAAAGATAAGACGGGATCGAAGAAAGGAGCGTTCCTGTACCAGTTTGATAAACTGAAATACAAAGAATTGACGAAACGTGATTTTATTTTTGAAATATAGAGTAATCATCAGCTTCCCTATCAATAAAGGCACATTATAAGATATGTCAATTGATCAGTTATTGCATATCGCATGCTACAATTGACCTGCTACCTCGTTACCTTTAATCATCTTCTTCTTTATAAAAAAGAATGTCAGCCTCATAGTCAACTTGTTGAAAATCCTCTTTATCTATCCAATATTTGGAAGTTATCAGTTGATAATTATTATCTTTTAATTTATTGATTTCCCAAAGGACCTTAGCCGCATCAGAGAAGATTTCTTTTCCTGTAATTTGTTCTTCATAAAGTCGGTTTAACAAGTTTTCATTTTTTAATCCAGCGCTCAGGGCTTTGGTAAGTATTTCACTGCCTATTTTAATCTGACTATCCTTTACGGTACTTATTTCCATATTGATAATTGAGGCTTCCGTATTTGGAAAAGTTCCATTATATGCTTTGAATAGGAGCTGGTTAACATTAAAAAGATCAAAGTGAAGAGCCGGTTCAGGATATTCTTCAGCCACTTTATCATTAATCATTTCATGAGATATTGACTGTATTTGGCCTTCGTTCAATTTCTCGCCCAACTTATAAGTCAACAATATCCGGGCGGATTCATCAGGATCAAAATCGCTAATGGCCATGTAAAGTAAATCCAAAAGTTCATCCTTATTACTTTTTTCTGCATCGGGAAAATTAAATTCCTTCAGCAAGTAAATATAATCCTCGGTTTTCCAATAAAAATCAAACTCATTTACAGTTTTGAATTCTAAGATCCGTATTTTAAATTTCATGTGTATTTTGGTAAAAGTTCATGATATTGCCAATTAACATAACATAATCAGCTTATTTGTAGTATTACCTATTATAGTATTCTTTCATTTAAACTAAAACAAGGCAATAATTTTACGTCCGATACTGTATTGGGTATAGACTAATTAATCCCACACAAATTTCCAATTCCCGTCCGATTGCCTTTTCCATACTGTATGAAATATTCCTGTATTTTCTTTTATCTCTCCGAGTGAATCTGGATAAGAAAAAATATAGTCACCATATGTGTACGCCAGATCGCCCGTGCTGCTCACATCTATATATGTAGGGCTCCAGCTAAGGTTTTCATTTGGTTGAACATTATTTGTATACCATTTTGTAATTTCGGCTTTCCCCTTAACGACTTTGTTGCTTCGCTTGATGACTCCATCATCGGCCGCAAAATATTCAAACGCTTTGACCAGCCCATCCTTTTGAGCCATATCGTTAAATGCTTTTTCTACATCCTTAATTTCTCCTTTCCATTTTTCCCTATCGTTTGCCTTATCAGAATTATTACACCCAACAGCTATAAAAATGAGCAATAGAACGAAACCATAGTATATTTTCATCTTAAATTATCTTTTATATAATCGATATTCTTCAACCTCCAACTTCTTTATATTACCCATTTTATAAACGTCAGAAAGGACTAAATTAAGTTCTTTGATAAGACGTAGACTCTTAATATTATGTTTATCAACAGGATATTTTATATACTCAACATCTAAATTGGTTATTGCCCAATTGAGTACGTATTGAACTACTTTTTTGCCGATTCCCTGCCCCTGTTGTTCTCTTCTTATCCATAGCCCGAAATGAGGTTGTCTGGATGGTAGGGTGTGTATCCCACAGCAGCCCGTGAAATTGTCGTCCTTGAGAATGACCCATACAAGATCAGTTTCATTTTTCATCTGTTCGATAGAATGATTAATGAAGGCAATTGTATCTTCAATTTTTTGAGGTGGGATATCAATAGGAAGAAATCTTATTATTTCTTCGTCAAAACTTTCATAGATATCTCCGGCGTATTCCAAAGAAATAGGAACTAATTCTATATTATGATCTATCTTTAGTTTCACTTACTTAGATTAAGAAACGTCAAATTTGGGTTACCTACCACTTCAATCGTGTCTGTAATCATAACTGATATTCGATGATGTCTTTCTTTTCCAAAAGCTAAACCAGAATGTGATGGATATCAAGATAGCGACCTACCAACAACTATAAAAGGAGATGCACTATATTAAAATCCCTAAACTCAATTTTTCGCGCTATTATTTGCGCAGAGCAGCCAATTAGCTACTTTTCCTCGTCCTCCGGAAAATATAGTTTCATTAATCCCTCCCAGCGAACCTTTTGTTCTCGCATCGGTGCGAGGCCAGGATCTTTCTTTAGATCCACATATGCCTCAACTAATTTACATCCTACACCCTTTTCAAGGAATTCAAAAGCTTTTTCTGTCTCGCCTTGTAGGCTATACAATAAAGCATAACCGACGAAAACTATTTTTTCATAACCAATACGCAGTTTCAGTCCTTGTTGAAACATATGATCTGCTTCTCGATAACGATTCGTTTGGGTATAAACAACTCCTAAATTGGCATGTACACCACGCTGAGTAGCATATAAAGAATCCAAACTTAAAACTTTCAAATAAAGTTGTTCTGCTTCTTCATACCTGTTGGTTCTTACATAACAATGACCAAGAAATCTTATAGCTTCCAAATAATTAGGATCCAATTTAATCGCCATTAAACAAAGTTCTGCTGCTCTTTCATATTTGCCAACCTCGATATAAATTTGAGCTATATTCGTATAAATACGCAGTGCCATTGAGTCCATCGCTCTCAACTTTTCAAATTGTGCGTCTGCTTCAACGTATCGGCCAGTAGCAACATAGACCTGGGCCATTCCAACAAGTGGCCATAAGTAAGTAGTATCCAATTTAATTGCTTTTTTGAAATAAACTTCTGCTTCTTTTGGACGGCCAGACCATGAATAAATCAAACCAAGTCTAGTAATTGTTATGTGATCAGTGGAATCCAGGCTAATTGCTTTTTTATACATCACTTCTGCTTCATCCCAATCACCGGATTTCCAATATATAGTTGCTAGCCCCGAATAAGCACTAAACAAGGTAGTGTCAAGATCGATAATTTTGTTGTACTGCTGCTCGCCATCAATTAATTGCATAGACTCTGAGAAGTAATTCGCCCAAGTGCTCATATGAAAAATATTGGAATCTAAAGCAACTGAGTCAATCTGGTCACCTAGCTCTAAAAAATGCCTGGCTTTCTCATGATTTGTTAAAATACCACTAAGAGAATATAGAAATCCCATTTTGGAATAGGGTAAAATCCATGAAGGCGCTACTTCTGTAGCCCTATGGGCATAGTATTCGGCCGAATCCGGTCTTAACATTTGATAAAAATTCACCTCCATCATAGAATAGAATATGTGAGGTGATTCTGGTTGCCAAACCAAGGCTTCTCGATATTTTTTCAATATCTTTTCTCCTAAAGCCTTGTCCGCATGTCGGTGGTCGATATGCATCAGATAGCCTTCAAAATATAGTTTGCGGGCTTGTAAAATTGAATACATATAATGGTCGACTCCTAGTAATTCAATGGCCCGTCCTAGGTAACCAGGATAGTCCTTATAAGTCAATGATTGCTTTACTTTGGTTATATTATCGATGTTACCAGAATTTAACCAATTGTTCAATACTTGCTGTGCATCATCCTGTAAGGCAGCAGCATAATTACGACGCATAGTCGAGTATAATCCCTTCAGTTGTGGTTCCCTAATCAATTGCTCATAATATGCATCGGCACAAGCGTCGATTGGTTCTAGGAAATTTTTGTTTTTCAATGACTTTTTAAATGCCATATATATTTCCACAATTGCGGTGTCTGTAGCTGCCAAAACGCCATCCTCAATCCCTTTCGATTCTGTTGATTTAAATTGCACCATTTGTGCTTGCTTCCCTTTTTTCAATTCATTCAAAATTTCAGGATAGATATATGTCAGATTTTCTGTTTTATTACCGACGGTCATCGGGTTCTGATTTTGAGGAGCGACTTCCTCTGCAACATGATCTTCGAGATAGCGGCCTATTTCTTTTAAATTGATACTTAAGTCTGCATTTTCGTCTGCCATACCATATAAGCCGTCTAAGAGGTGATAGCTAAATGCACCTCGTCCACCACCCCATTGCTTTCCTTCTATGCTGTACTCATCTGGCTGGCATGAGAGTATTTTAACTTCATTCGCGAATTGTGAAACTAAATTCAGACTGGTCAACTGAGCACCGCCTATTGCATTACCTGCTAGTTTTCCTGAGCGACAGGCATCGGTTATCAATAGCATTTTTGCCTTTTTATCCAAAGAAATCGTTTCGATAATATTTTGCAAAAAATAAATCGGAAATGCTCCTGCCATATATGATCTTGAGGGCGAATCATATGGTAGTAAAAAACCTAATCCTCTTCGGGTTTTGGTCTCAATGTCGCCATGTCCAGAAAAATAAATAATCGACTGGTCTCCCTCTTGCGCCTGTTCAATGAGCCAGTCAAAAGCTGCGACCAATTTCCCATTGGTGGCATCCTCATTGATCAATATTTTTAATTGATCATCATTCAGCGCTCCACCTACTGGTGAACGCAAAAAATTTGCAAAAGCCTCTGCATCTTTATGCGCATATAATAAATCGGGGATATTGGGATCCAGATAGTCGGATATACCCACGACTACAGCGTATGTGCTATTTTGCTTTTTTAATAATGATTGTGAGATAAGGAAGTATGGTAAAAAGAGGGCAATTATTATGTTGATGCATTTCATTGTTGTTTTAAAGATACCACTTTTAAGAATGACGTGTAATAACCGTTTCTGACTACAAGTTCACATAAACCCTAAGGCTTGAATTTTAGCAACAAACCAAGATTTTAAATATTAATTGAGCCGAAGATGGAAATTCAATTAAATCTTACTTCTAGTTAATTTTTTTTTAAACGATTAATTCAATTTTGATCCAAGAATCTGAGTATCCTTAGATGCTTTAACTCATATTATCTACGAAATGATAAGGGGACATTCATTTCGATTTTATTGGCGAAAAGGATAATTTAAATATCTATCCCTTGCAGCAGGCTAACATGATCGTATCAGCGATAATTAAATAGAAAATCACTTGGGTAAGAAAAGTCCAAAATAAATTGGATATGACTTATGAAGAACGAAAATGAAAACCCACAAAAGACACAATTAAGCGCTGCACCCACAATATCAGTTCTATAAAAATCAAGTATGTGGGATAACTACCTAGTTTATTTTTGAGTGAAATATAAGAAAGCGCTCGGTCCGATCTATTATTCTATGATTTTGCACTATTGATTCCAACTATTGTAATGCCATCTCTGAAACTCTTAGGAATAACAGGTCCCAATTTTACAAATGCTCTATTTAATACAGACGTCTTACTGTTGAAATAATTTTTCAACTCAACTGATTCAAAACTCAAGCCTACATTTTCTAGTATCATTCTTAGCTCTTTTGATGTATATTCTCTAAAATGCCCCATTTTAGACTCTTCTAATAAATTATACGGATTTAAGCCAAAAAGCAATTTGAATCGCTTGTGAATAGCGACTGCATTGGGTGTTTGAATTATAATTCTTCCATTTTCTATTAATGCTGATTTCAGTTTTTCAACACAAAGTTCAGGTTTGGTATAAAGATGTTCGATCACTTCACAAAACAGAATTACATGATAATTATTCCCCTCAACTTCCCATCGTTTACTGGTGTCATTCAAATCCTGATTGTGATGACTTTCTTCTGCTCTTAAGACATTACTGGGATGATCAAATCCTAGCGTATCGACTATGGCACTAGGAAAATATTCTCTTATTAAACTAGTTTGATATGCAGGTCCAATATCCAATATTCTAATACTCTCATTCTTATTTTGTACGTTGATACTATCCGCTATATTCTGAAGCAAGTAAATGTATCTCAATTTATGAAAATCAAGATAATCTATATCATCAACATTTTCGTTTTCAAAATGATGTATTATTTCACTAGCCTTTATATTCATTTAGTTTTCACTTTTACAATCTACTTCAATTGTTTGCACGCGGAAAAGTATGTCATTTATCTGATAAAAATACATCCATTTATGGTTTAGGTTGATGATATATTGTTATGAGCCTTTATAAGATAGTTCATTACTGAATTCTCCTTATTAAAATCGTATTTAAATTTAAATGAAAGTTTATACAAAGGAGCCGCTCGTTGATCTATCTCCTTTCGGATTTCTGGTGATGCTATCTTATTAAAGCCGAAAAGTTTAAGTTTATGTGGAATATCCGCTGAATACTTAACTGTGTTATCCCAACAGGTTCTAAATTCTTTTTCATTTCTATGGGCTTCGCAGAACAAATAATGAAAATAGTAATAAGGATACACTTTGATTACCTTTCTAAAAAAATATGAAAACCAATAGGAGGTATCGCTCTGACTCTTGCATGTACGAAATAATTTCAAGAATACTTTTTTTATCATAGAAACATCTCCTTCGTTTCTCATTTGGGGGTTTTCTAGCCAGTAGTTGTTCACATATTTAGTTAATTCTATAGTAATAAGATTGTTGGTCACTGACGCCAAAAACCAGCTTGATATCATTCTGTCAGGACCAGGAGAAGCAAATGCAAAAAACCCATTTTCTAAATACTTGTCTATCCAGGAGTTAATTGGACGCATGCAATAGCAAGTAGCATCCACCCAGATTCCTCCGTGAAGACTAAGCAAATTAATTCTAATTATATCTGAGAGCGCCTGAATAGATAAATTCTTATTTCTCTCTATTCTTTGATCCAATTCTAAATATTTCTTTAAGTTATTCTTGTCTAGTAATATTACGTCAAAATCCTTATTCATTTGGCACCATGATTGATAGCACATGTTGACTATCTCGGGCATATTATTCTTGCCTTGATACCAAAGAAACCATATCCGTTTTGCTCCTACCATGTATATTCGTCAATAATGCTCAATATACGTGTCGTTTCGATGTTACTACCCTCGTTAACAAAATGACTCAGAATATATTGTTTTCCAACGTTCATAGATTTCTTGAGACATCGTTATCATCTTATCAATTTTTCGAATTTACATGAATATGAAGATTGATCGTCTTCTATGGTTTAATTCTTTAACATCGCATTCTGTTTCGTTGACTACAGATTGGTCAATGCTTGATCTTTGTCTATTTATTCAATCAGGTTTCCAAATCAGAGAATAATTGATTAGCAATCAATATCTGTTGGTTTTCAAGAGTACTTCTTACCCTTAGCAGATCCTTATAATTAGCCCCCTCATATCTACTGATAATGAGGGGTTTTAATAGTTTCACTTTTATTCACTGAACTGCGAAATCGAATCAGACTATTTTCAATTTACTACGCTAACGCTCAGTATAGAATGCGTGAGAAATATTATCAGACTAAAACTAAACGAGCAGTTATATTTCCTTAAATAACTTCATAACCTCACTTCTCTTCTCTTCAGAAGTGTTTTCCAAAAAGTATGAAATTACATCTTCAGATGTAGCATAATTATCCGTCTTGCATTTAATTTCCCCATTTTGACTATTCCAATCTTTGAGAAAGGATTGTAAAGCTTGGTTGACTTTATCCTCACCTATGTATTCTTGCAATTTGTACATCACACCTGCTCCTTTATTATAATATAGGTATTCTTCATTTTCTACCAAGTACATTGGAATTTCTCCTGCTTTTGATTTATTCCTTCCCTTATCATATAAGTCTTTTTGAAGATCGAGAAATTGATCTACTTTTTTTTGTGAGTAGTGCTTTTCAAATACCATCAAAGCCGAGTATTGTGACAATGTTTCTAATATAAAATTTCCACCTTTAACATTAGCAGCTTCAACTTGCATGCCCCACCACTGATGTGCTACTTCGTGTGCAGTTACAAAAAAAGTCATATCAACATCTGTCGCCTCATCTATATCAAGCATAAAACCAATAGATTCTGAGAAAGGAATGGTATTTGGTAAGGACTGGGCAAAGTCCTGGTAGCGTGGAAATTCAACAATTCTCAGTTGATTATATTGATAGGGAGAAAAATTTTCTGAATAGTACTCTAATGAAGCTTTCATCCCATTCATCATTCTATGCAAATTATAAGTGTGCCTTGGGTGGTAGTAAATTTCGAGATCAACAGGTTCATTCTCAGGCTGATTTTCAGGGATCCATTGATCTGTGAATAGCTTATATCTTCCTGATAGTATAGCGTAGAAGTTGATTATTGGTTCAATTGTACGATACTCAAAATAGTTGCGATTTTCTTTTTGCCATTTTCGGACTATATTGCCTGAAGTAATCGCGGTCTGATCATTATTTGTACCAATGATAATATTAGTTTCTACGCCGCGAGCATCACTTCCGGTCCTGGCAACTCGGAGTTCATTAATATCATCTATATCAGCCTTTATTGATCTTGTTCCCAAACCATATAGTTTTCGTTCGGGCGCATCTCTCAATTCATACTTCTTATTATATCCTAAAGTTGGAAATTCGTTGTTGTGAATAAATGTTCCATTATGTAGAACTGAACTAATATCCTTGTTGGGACTATACCCATTTGGTTTCATAGTCTGCTTAAAGGTCATCTCTAAAGTTTCGCCTGACGCTAAAGGAGCGGCTAACTGATATATAATATATTCGAATTCTTGATATTGACTATCGATTGTAACTGATGCAGAAAAGTTTACACTATCAAGTGTGATATCTGATTCTATTAATTTCTGAATATGCAGCTCAGTGATCGGTAAGTTTTCCTCGTTTTTCAGTGTATAGGTTCCTACCAAATCGTATGATCTTTCATCAGGATATAATTCTAAATATAAATTAGATTCAACAATATTTGGCTGAGATATATATTGAAATTGCTTTAAAGTTTTTTCATAGTCTGCTCTATATTGTTGCTCTTTTTTCTCTGTCCAAACATTATTCAAGACATGGGATTGATAATATATGTAGCTTCCATTCATGAGGAAAAAGATGAACATTATACTGCCTAATATTTTAGTATTACCGGATAGTTTCGACCCTGCTTTTTTCAGCCTATGTATAAGATTCACATCCACTCCTCGTCCAGATATCAATGATGCTATGATCAATGTCAATATTCCGAACAACACCCAATAAATTTTGGTCCATAGGTATGGTGCCATAAAGTGACCATAACCGTTCATCTCAGAATATACATTCAATCCACTACCTCCATAATTGAATAACACATGGTGAAAACCTAGTGATTCTAATGCATTCATTACAATGAAGAAAATCAAAGTAATCAATATGCCTAAAAACTTATTATTGACCAGAGATTGAAATAAAAAAGCCGCAAAAGTATAGATCACTAAGAATGGAAGTATTTCTATGAAAAAGCCGGAAAAATATATTGGAATATCAAAGTGGTAATACCCTTTCGTAATTTGGAAGGCTATACCAGATAAGATGAGCGATAACATGAGTACAATATAGACTCCAATGAGCCCAACCATTTTGCTGCTCAAGTTGACTAAAGAAGAAATGGGTGTAGCATCACTCATCAGATTTAATCCTACACTTTGTTCTTTACAATATAGCTCCCCGGAATAAAACAAGAGAATAATAATAAAGAAGTATAAAGATAGCTCTTGCAACTCTTCAACGATGAAATAGGTAGTCGGATAACTATCCACCCCATATACAGTACCTAGACTTATCGAGTTGATAATTATAATTATAACACCACAGATCACAATAGCCCAAAAGGAAGTCTCTTTGAGTAAAGATTTGCAATAAAAGATGGACATCGTGAAGAATTGAATCACCTTTGCCCGCCAACCATATTGAGGAGATACATTTTGAAAGTCTAAATCAACTATATTATCAGTGGGTTCAAAAATTCTTTTGGACATTGAGGATTTTCTGGATTCCAGAGTGGTAGCAAAATTGAACCTGAAGTATCCTATCCACATGACTAAGATCCCTAACCCTATCCAGAATATTTTATTGACCATTAGAATACCGTTAAATGGAAGGAGTAAATCATTCTTTTCTGCTACAGTCCATTCTTTGCTCAAATGTGTAATCGTCGTAAGAGAAAATGGGTCCAGCACGGCTTGCAGTGATTCGTCGGTGATCGCCTTGGTCAGCAAGAACACTACAAAGAAGATGATGCCTTGCGTATAAACCACCATCAGGTTTCTGCTTAAAGTTCCTGTCACAAAAAATAAAGCTGCACCAAAAAATAGTGTGGGTAGCAGTATAGATGGAAACACGTTTAAATAGGTTGTCAAGCTAAATGGAAGCATTTCAGTATCGAGATGCCAGGGGAGAAACTCACCGACCATCATACCTAATGGAACTCCACAGAATATAATCATGAGGATTAGAAAAGATCCGAGAAATCGACCCAACAACAAATCAGATTTCTTGATCGGACAAGAATAAATAAGAGGAGTGATCTGATATTGATCATCCCTGATGATCGGCATTCCCATGATCATCGAAGCCAATATCATGAATATACCGGTAATGGCTCCCATCGTCTTACCTATAACAATGGGTGCATTCTTTTTGACCAAACCAAGTTCTACCCCTTCGAAGATAAAGTCCACACCAAAAACTGAAATGGCTAATAGTAAAACGAAAAATAAGTAGGTCTCTGGCCTCTTCAATCTATACTTGAGCTCAAATTTGAATATCTCATACCACATGTTGGATGGATTTAGAAAGTTTATTACACAATTGTGTGAAGTAGACTTCTTCGAGGCCAACTTGAGATGGTAAAAAACCGGCACCTGGCTCTGATTCGCTTAGGATTTGGATGAGCGGTTGTCCCAGGAAATGCTGTTCGTTGATCACGTTGTATTCTTTTCTATACTTGATTATCTCACTTTTGTGAATGGACTTCTGATAAACCTGGCCATTAATCTGGTCTATAAGCGATAGCGGCTGGCCTTCAAGAATTACTTGTCCTTGATTGATGATTGCCATTCTGGTACAAAGTTCTTTTACATCATCCACGATATGAGTAGATAAGATGACTATCGCATGCTCTCCTATTTCACTTAGTAAATAGTAGAATTGGTTCCTTTCCTTAGGATCCAAACCTGCTGTGGGTTCATCTACAATAAGCAATTTTGGATTAGTGAGCAAAGCTTGAGCGATACCAAATCGTTGCTTCATTCCACCAGAAAATCCACTTAAATTTTGATTTCGAACTTCGTATAAATTGGTTTTTTGCAGTATGGCATTAACTGTCTCTCTTCTTTGCTTTTTTTGGGTTAATCCTTTCAATACGGCAAAGTGGTTTAGTAGATTATATGCAGATATTTTTGGGTATAAGCCAAATTGTTGAGGCAGGTATCCTAGGACTTTTCGTATTTCCATTTTTTGGGACAAGACATCTATATCATTAAGCGTAATTTTCCCTTCGTCAGGGTCTTGCAAGGTCGCGATGATTCGCATAAGTGTAGATTTTCCTGCACCGTTGGGTCATAAAAGGCCAAACATACCATTGGATATTTCTAACTGAATACCCGATAATGCCCTGACTCCATTACTATATGTTTTGCTTAGATTTGAAATGATTAGCTTGTCCATAATATTTATTCATTATGGCAGCAAACGTAAAATGAAGAATTCCCTTGAAGAAAAATATGTGATGAAAGGAGCTGATTTAGGTAGATAAAGACATCTAAGCATAGGTTCAGATATTCATCACAGGAATTGACTATTTCATACTTTTATAAAGGCTGTTTGTCAATTTATTTGTGCCGCAATGGCTGATTGTCTAATATTGATATATGATTACTTTCCTAAAAAATAGAATCAAGAGTCTTCCTTCATGGGTGTCCTGGACAGTATTTGCATTTATCGGGATCATCATCATCATTTTTAATGATGCGTTTGGAGAAGAAGAGGGTTTTGCAATATTCGGTTTCTTTTACTTTGCTCTTTTGACTTTGGCAATTATCAGATGGCTATTTTCACAGATAAAATCAGTTATTAATCTAAAAAAAGATAAAGTAAAGATGGAAATGTTGCATCTCAAAAGCCAGGTGAATCCTCATTTCTTCTTTAATACATTGAATAATTTGTATGGCCTGGTAGAGAAGAATCCAAAGGAAGCCCAAAGTTTGATTTTGAAGCTGTCAGATTTGATGAGATACAGCATATATGAAGGACAGAATGAATGGGTTTCACTTGAAGAAGAAGTCGCCTACTTGAAAAACTTTGTGGCATTGCACAAAGATAGGTATCACAAAAAGGTGAAAGTGAACTTCAAAACAACAATTAATGAACCGGGTTATAGAATAATGCCGTTACTTCTAATTCTTCTGGTTGAAAATGCATTCAAACATGGTGTTGAAAAATTGAGAAATGAAGCTTTTGTAGACATAGAACTTATTGCAAAAAACGGCCATATTGATTTTATCATCACCAATAATTATGATCCCGAAGAAGACCCCGACGAACCTCGAGGAATCGGTATTTCTAATCTCAAAAGAAGACTTGAAATCGGATATAAAAAAGATTATGACTTATCTATTACAAAGCGAGACGAAACTTTTCATGTACAATTATCACTTCAAAAAGTATGACAAAATATCTTATCATCGATGATGAACCTATCGCACATGATATCATTAAGGGATATTGTGACCTGTTACCAGGAATGCAGTTTCAGAAAAACTGCTATGACGCCATCGAAGCCCTCGACTATTTAAGTGAATATCATGTGGACCTTATCTTTTTGGATCTCAATATGCCGAAGTTGAAAGGATTTGCATTTTTAAAAACCCTTACGAAGCCACCCAAGGTTATCGTCACGACTGCTTATAAAGAATTTGCTTTAGAGGGTTACGAGCTAAACATAGTTGATTATCTACTGAAACCCTTTAGTTTTGAAAGGTTCCTTAAAGCCGTTCACAAAGCAACTAACAGTCAGGACAAAAATGAAGTCAGGTCCATTATAAAAGATGAAAATACGATAGAAACTATATTTTTACGATCAAATAAAAAATACATACAAGTAGAAATTAAAGAAATTCTTTTCCTTGAATCCGCGGGGAATTATGTCAAAGTAGTAACTGCTAAAGAAACGATTACAATCAGGGATAAAATCTCCGATCTCTTAACAAAACTTCCTGTCGATTATTTTGTAAAAGTTCATAAGTCTTTTGCGGTGGCTAAAACCCATATCAAAAGCATCGAAGGAAACAGAATTTTTATTCAGGAATATGAGGTACCACTTGGCAAGATGTACAGAACAGATGTTTACAATTTATTGACATAAAATAATAGCTAATTACATGGCTGTTTAATTATAGAAGAATTCTACCAAGCTAAATCTCCATTTTTTTGCCGAATTATTGTCGTCTAAAATGTTTCTGATGGTGGAACTAGGAAAGAGGTTTTCTTTGAATAGCACGTTCACTACTTCATTGTGGCGATTAATTCTTACTTTCTTTTTTTGAATGCGTAACATATAAATTCTTGATCATCTTTCTGGTCATAGCGTGTCATGTCGCATAACATTTTTTCATTTGGATTATCATTATTAATACAAATGATACACAATGCAGGCTTTTTAATCAAATCTGTCTTGATTTCATTTCCGTCATCATCAAAAAATCCCATAATTTCCGAAGGAGGAATTTCATCAATGTGCCTACCGCTTTTGATATTTTTTCTTTTTATTATAGCTGAATCAAGTTCGTAATCATCAATTGGATAACTTTCTCCAGTAATGCAAGTATAGCAGCTATTTCCGACCGATGCTGATCCGATTACCCAGATGTCATTTCCACAAGAACATTTTATACCTTTTTTGTAATCTGCTAATGCCTCGTTTAAACGTTTCCTTAATTCTTCTTCATTTTCACTTGGATTGGATATCAGGTGTTTTTTTATGATCTCGTCAATTGAAATTGGTATAAATCCCATTTTTATTTATGTTATCCTATGCTATTAATTTGGAAAAATACAATTATTGTTTAAGATACTATTTGCAATTACCCAAAATATTTCGAATTTGATTTCCTATTGAATTCATTTTATCCTTCGATAAAATTATGAATAAAGATATCATATATTTTGCTTTGTATATGTTAACATTATTGAATTTATCTTTCTGTTTAAAATATAAATTGCCGAGCGTTCATGACACATCCATTTGATTGTAAATATTTTACGATCACCTACTGAATTGGTTGATATAGATCTTTTGTTTCCTCCTCAAATATACTGGAGCATATAAAACAAATCTTGAAAAAGAAACCAGGATGTACCCCCTTTTATAGGTAAAAAAGAGTCATGTTTGCATTAAGATAATAAGCATGTATTAGATCATGTAATTATAATATTTGAGTTTTTCTTCAACCATTATTGGCGCTTCAGTTTTAACTTCATGCAAATTCAATTAAAGGTTTAATATTTATTTTATCACATTCTCTTATTGATGCTATATAATTAGAAAGCACTTCGCAGACGTCAAACATATAAATAATAGAGTACCTGAGATGATGCTTGGTACAATATTGCTATCCCTGGTAGACATGATCCTCAAAGCTAAAAGATGAGTTTAGGCACGGGTTCATAAGTTGCTATTATTTTAATGGTTATGTATTTGTATTTTACTAGTAAATTCTATTAAGAGAATTATCGTTAAACTTGTACACTGCACCTGGTTTTACTCCTGCAAACAGTAACTCGCCTTTTCTGGTCCCGTATATCGTCCATGTGGTATCACTAAACAATCCGTCCTCTATGGAATAGTTTGTGATAGTCTCCCGGTCATATCGTCAAATACCCGAATAAACTGTCCCGAACCACATATTTCCCGCGTCATCTTCTGCAATAGAGAAGGCGCGACGAAGGGTATTCCCTTCAATATCTCCCTTGTCAAGGTGATAGAGTTTGGTAAAATTAATGGTGGTATCACCGTTATATACGAAATCACCGCTACCATTGTCAGCCATCCAGAGGTTTCCACTACTGTCTACACCTAGACAACGTATACCGACCGGAAGCGGATCATGTACCAGTCCTATAGCATTTAAGCCATCCTCTGCTGTGAAATATTTAAATCCCGGCCATTGAACCTACACACATATTCTGTGCTGGAAAACCACAGATGTCCCTTGCTGTCATCAAATATGCCACGAATGCCGTTTGTAAGTTTCAACCAAAAGGTGCTATCAATACTACCCATGGCAGCATTGGTAGTTGTAATCATGCTATTATCAGTATTGTACAATCGGTAGTTATCAAAAGAACTGAAAAATGAAACCAAGATTATTATTAGCATAATTTTATAAGTATCAAACCTCATTGCTTTCAATTTAGAAAGAGCCTCCTCAAGTCGCAAATAAACTCAGACTATTCCAATCTGATTGGGCATCACAATAGACGGTTACCGCCAAAATTTGAGATGTACACTTGAGGGCTTTATTTTCTTAGTGGTTGATGACTAAAGCAGAGAAGGACTCTCGGTTTGAAGAGGTATTGTCAATCTGCATAAAACTCGAAGAAGAATTAATCTACGCTAACTAAATTATTCATTTCCAATTTCAAACACTCTAATCTTTTGGGCTCGATTTGAAAGAATAATTTTGCAATATAATTTCATCGAATTTGAATTCACTTATACCTATCATTCAGACCGTGATTCATAACAATAAAAATCGTAGGAGCAATGACGGGTAAGAGTCAGATTGCTCAGACTCTTACCTATCAAAATAAACCATTTATCAACAATGTCTTAATCTGTATGAAAAACAGATTCTTTATTCAAAATTGCTGTTAAGAGGTAGTAGAAAGTTGTTCGATGTTTTTTCTTATTTGACTCGCCCAAACCATGACAGACTTCTTTTATGGCTTCATCTAATCTTGGGCTATCTTCTAATCCTAATTTACCGATCAGAAAATTAGTTTTGATAGTTGCTAACTCCGTTGGATCTGAACAGGCGACTAAAGAGCCATCTGCGTCATGAATTGATGCGCCTAAATGATCGACTATTCCATTATAAATTTCTTCATGATAATGTAAACCAAGATTGTTCATCTCCGCTTTAAATTCTGCTGACAACTCACGTGCTTTTGACATATTTTAATTTTTACAGTGTTTAATATAGTCGTGAATATATAATATTATTCGATTTTGTGAATACTTAAAACCCATTTAAATTTGACTCAATAATTCGAATAGCAGGTTTTATTGCTAATCATGACTAAAATGTTTCGGAATAGCCTCAGCAGTTTCAGAAAAAAAGGTACTAAGTAGTCAAAAAGTCATTTTTTTTGAAGAGAATAATTGCATAATTTTAGGTTTCATTGGATCCCATAGATCTACATCAAATCAGCGTATTTATGGTAGAGGAAGCCATGCCCGAATACAGGGGACATATTTCGATCGGTAACGAGCTGCACAATGCTATTTAGGTAGCGTTTAGCATATGTTATTTTTTCGTCTCACATCTTCGGGACAAGGAGCATCCATAAGCTGTCATCTTCTCACATTTTGAGCGAAGGTTTAATTTTCATTTCCATTATAGGTAAAAATCTTTCCTTTATTGAGCTTTTGAGCGTTCCTATAACTTTAAAACCTATTTGTTTGTAAAACATTTCGGCATTGGGGTCCGCATCTACAACAACTTTTTCACAATCAGTTTTTTTAATTCGTAGCAGAAAATCTGCCATGAGCATCTTACCACAACCTTGACCAATGAATTAAGGTTCGATGAAAAAGAAGCTTAGCTTCACCGCTTTCAAATTTTCAAGTTGATAGGCGTAGAATCCAATCAGTTTATTATTATTCACAAGTTTATACACATGCTTCTCTTCAATGTGTTTTGATGAAATCGTTAAATCTTCTCTCCATTCCTCAACCTGTATAGGGCCATAATTCCAATAGTCTTTAGACCGAATAGCTAATTCAGTTAGTTGTTCCGCATCATTTAAATTCGCTTTCTCGATTTTCATTTTCTAAATAAAATGAATTGAAAAAATGAAGTTGCCTCACCCTGCAACTATGATCATTATTGCTAATTAATTAACTGTTTTGCTAATCGATATATCCCTTTTTTCTTCAATTCTTAATTTTTAACATTTATAATTCTACTATCGTACACGCGATATTTATGTTCGAATAGTTAGAAGAAGTTAACTGCATTAATTCTAAACCTTTCTATTCTGCCACTTTACCAGGATGTCCTTTTCTCTTTTCATAAAAGACTGTTCACCTGATAATATTTTGTCTCGTCTATCTTGAGAAACTGCATTAGAATACCACCACTCCTTAGTAACACTTACTGTTTCGGACAGTGATCTGAATTGAAGACCGGCTTGAATTGCTTTGCTGTTATCACTTTTGGACATGCCCGCAAATTGTGGTAATTGGATAACCCATGGTTGTATGCCGATTATACTATTTTCTTTTAAAAAATTCAGATCATCGATTTGTACGTAATTTACTGAAGAATTATAACTGGCGTGGATCCCGTGTATGAAAGCATTGGTTGTCATTTTAAAACCTGGCCCTGAACCATTATAGATACCTGCTGCTTTATTTTCAAGTAATCTTATCATCCATTCAGCCAGATCCCTGACATCAATATATTGTACTACTTCATCCTTTTGACCTGGAATAATAATATCACCTCCTTTTTCTAATCTAGCGAGCCAATAAGGAAAACGATCTGTACGATCTCCAGGACCCACAATTAAAGTTGGTCGAACTATAATAGATCTCTGCGATCCAAAAGCATTAATAGTGGCTAATTCTGAAGTGGCTTTCATCACTCCATACTCATAGGTTGGTTGTTCCTGTTCAGTAGCGTCATTCGGTATTTTTGTAACTAAAGATCGATTTTCAGAAAAGTCATCGCCCACAAAAGGATAATAAACACTAATAGAAGAAGTATACATATAATATCCGACCTGGTCTACCAACAGTTGAGCTGTGTCATCTGTCCATTTGGTTTTGCGACCAGAGTTGTCAATAACGACATCCCATTTTCTGTTTTTCAGGGCTTCCAAATTATCTTCTCTATCTCCAACTAATTTTTCAACTTTTGAAAAGAGTTTCTTATGGATCTTAGGTATCGTTTTACCTCTGGTGAAAATGGAAACCTCATGACCTCTTTTTAAGGCATAGGCGATTTGATGAGGGCCCAGGAAACTGGTACCTCCAAGAATCAGAATTTTCAATTTTTTTTCATTCTTTTTGTCATTAACTAGCATTTGTACTGGATTGGTGCCTATAATAGGTGCTATACCTAAAGCCAAACTGTTCCCTAAAAATGTTCGTCTACTTTTTTTCATATCATTAGCTTATAAAATAAAAATATTAAAATTTACAAAAGGGAATTCCTTTATAAACATATAGTCAGAAGCTTTCCTAAAGGCTATCATGAGAGGTTTACCTGATCAAACGCGATTTCTCTACATAAAATCTTAATGTCAGACAACAACCCAAGTACCTTTCGTATCGGCACTACTATCCTCCCAAGATAATAACTAGGCTAAGCATTTTTACCATTCAATAAGGAATTTTCATAAAATGTCAAGGTTATAGCAATTCAAGGTACTAAGTATATAAGACCAATCGCGGAGCATATCTGGCCAAAAGGTTCGCACTAATTCGCCAGATTGTAACACTTTCTTTCAGATCTAAGAAAACAAACCGACTAGGTCAAGAATAAGATAAGAGCACCCAATCCTCGTCAAAACAAGAAAATACCCACACGGGCCATTTAAATGATTGTCAATGGCAAAAGTCCTCATTCTTATCTTGGATACGGTCAAGTTAAAATGGCATCGTCGCTAAGCTCCTGGCTATCAGAGGTTAACCTGGCCAACACTTATTGAAATTTCTTCTAACAGACAGGAAGGTTATTATCATGTGAATCTTCGATCTGAGTCGAAAAAGAATAGCTATGCTCTTGCCAGAATATACCGAAAGAAGTCCGCTTATAATTACAATTAGAAATGTCCAAAATGAATACGATCATGTCTTTATTAGAAAAAATATTAGGAGCCTCTTCTACTATCGATCATCTGAATAAAGCTATGGAATTTACGCAGGGTAGGAATTTGAGCTTAGCACAATTTATCTAACTCTGGCCGACACAAATAAAAATGCCGTAGGGTGCCCAGGGTAGAATTGACATTCACTACATTTTGCGCTCAATATCTTTCCTTTTATGATAATCTCTTTTTTATAATTCATAATTCAACAACCTCAAAGCATTCATAACAACGATTAGAGTAGAGCCTTCATGACCTACCACAGCCGGCCCAATTGCTATTGTACCCATGATCGTCAAAGGAACCAGAAGAGCTACCATGCTCAAACTGATTATTAGGTTTTGTTTTATGATGAGTTTCGCTTTTCTACTCAGACCAATTGCAAATGGTAGATTATCCAGTTTATCAGCCATCAATGCAATATCGGCTGTTTCCAAAGCAACGTCTGAACCTGCTGCACCCATTGCAATGCCGACCGTACTTTTGGCCATTGCAGGAGCATCATTCACGCCATCTCCGACCATTGCTACACTACCTTCTTGCTGTATTAGTTGTTCTATTGCCTTTACTTTATCTTCTGGTAGCAAATTTCCCATTGGATCAGTTATTCCTATCTTGTTAGCGATTGCATCAGCTACTTTTTGATTATCTCCAGTGAGCATAATCATCCGCTTAATTCCTATTTTTTTAAGATTGGTTAGTGTCGTAATCGCTTCAGGGCGAGCAATATCCATTACAGAAATAATGCCCAAGTATTCGTCATCTTGATGAACAATCATTGAGGTGTGCCCGCCTGATTCAAGTTCAGACATTTTTTGGTTAATTTCCTCAGGAACTAACGCACCTGTCAATTCTTCAAAAAGTCTTCGATTACCTATGTGCACTATACTGCCATTCCAATTGGCCTGAATGCCCCTCGCTATCAATGCTTTTAAATTTTCTGCCATAGGTAAATCGGTAATTCCCAATTCCTTCTTTCCACCTTCTACAATAGCTTCAGCCAAAGGATGGTCACTCAATGCTTCTACGGCAACAGCGATTGTCAACAGATGAGTTTTAGTGATTTTTTCAAATGGAATCGCATGGGTCAAGGTAGGTCTGCCTTCGGTAAGCGTTCCTGTTTTGTCAAAAGCAATTGCACTAATTCCTCCTAGTTCTTCAAGAGGACGACCACCTTTAATTAATACACCTTGACGGGCTGCTCGCGCAATTCCTGCTAATACTGCACTCGGTGTAGAAATCGCCAATGCACAAGGTGAAGCAGCAATTAGCACAGACATGGCTCTATAAAAACTCTGTTGGAATGTTTCATCGATAAGAAGGAAAGCAAATAACAAGAATATTACTACGACTAAAACAGAAGGAACATAATATTTTTCAAATTTATCAGTGAGGTGTTGCGTGGGTGATTTTTGTGTTTCAGCTTCCTTCACTAAAGTAATTAATCGAGAAAGTGTACTATCCTTTGCTTTCTTCAATACTTTAATTTCCAGTACTCCGCTGCCATTCATCGTGCCCGCAAAAACGCGGTGCTCTGGAAGTAGTTTTTTGACCTCGTTTTGGTTCTGCCAATTCGGACTGGGATGTTTATCTATAGGTATACTTTCTCCTGTGATGGATGCTTGGTTGACAGGGCTTGTTCCTTTTATAACTACACCATCCGCAGCTATTTTTGAATTAGGTTTTACAACAATAATATCACCTATTTTAAGCTGCTCGATATGCACTTCAGTCAATTCGCCATTTTTTTTGACCAAGGCCACATTAGGAGCTAGTTCCGAAAGGGCCGCAATAGATTTCCTCGCTCGTCTCATGGCATAATGCTCTAAAGCATGCCCCAGGCTAAACAGAAAGAGTAACAAAGCGCTTTCTCCCCACTTTCCCAAAGCCGCAGCACCAATTGCCGCAAATAACATGAGGAAATCTATTTCAAACTTTCCTCTTAATAGATCTTTAAGTGCAGTAATAAAAGTAAAAACTCCTCCAAAAAGAGCTCCTATAATGAAAAGAATTGTAGCTATATTTTCAGGAGCACCAGAGGCAAAGGAAAATACAATTCCTGAAGTCCAGGATACACCGCTAATTATTGCAAAATAAAGTTCCGTGTTTTCTCCTAAAATGTGGAGATAAGAATGTGCATGATTGCTATCTTCATTTTGAAGCTCCTCATTATCTGTTTTAACATTGACAATATTTAAACCTAATTTTTTAACTGATTTAATAATGTCAGATGGCTGCGTTCGATTGGCATCCCATTCCACTTGCATCACTCCTGAAGCTGAAATAGAGACATAATTTATACCTGCCTTTTTACTTAAAATTTGCTCAATTCTTCGAGCTTCCCGAGTACGTTGATTTTTACCAATTTCAATTTGGAGTATGTTCATATTTAATTTATGTACACTTTTAATATTTTTTAATTCTTGAGAAGTCCCATCTTATTAATATTGCTAAACAATAAATATTCCAGACATGGATAGAAAAATAAAGAGACCTGTCTTGGCTCTATCAAATGTACAAACTACAGATGTATTGACCAATACAATGTCTCTAATTATAAAATGAGTAGCATTTACTCGTGCTTTACTAAATATTTTAGATGTATTTAGACAACATAGATATTAGTGATTAGCACAACTTAACTTCCTAAGTTAGACACAAAGGGAAACTCCTTCAGATACCCTGATTTCACAGAAAATTTGTATCTAATTGATGTGCATAGATTATATTAATTTCATATCACTAATAATTATTCTAAATCCGTCAGGGTCTTTAATCATAATTCCATTGTCATCCCAAAAAGGATTTTTTGCCTTTATTATTTCAATATTATTTGCATCTATCCTTTCCACAATTTCATTGTATTCACTCTTTTCTGTTGGATAAAAGACCATCATGTCCTCATCATCAAATTTATGTTTAGCCATGTCTTTAGAAGCAGTAAACTCTATATGCCAGTCATGGCCAGGTTTACCTATTAATGAACCACTATAATCATTATGATTCTCAAATGAAAACAAGACCTTCAATCCAATTATTTTTGTGTAAAATTCAACTATAGGCTTTAAGTTATTCGTATGTCTCGCGTTTCTAAATTCCATTTTTGCTTTTAGTTTTTTTTTCAATTCCTCCTATGAACGTATATCTATCAAAATTGTTCTTGTTAGAAAACAGTACTAATCCATTTGACTCAAAGACAGGGATACCTCGATAGTCTCTAGGTTGGTCCGTTGGTACGAGTCACAGAATCGTTCCCTTTCTATATCGTTTCCTGACGCATAATTTTGAACGCTTATTTCGTATGTGTTTATAAGTGGGTAGCATAATGGCATTTCTCTTTACGAATTCGTCTGAAGACAAGCCAATTATAGTATAATTCAGAGAATGCTACAAGCGGTGCAATCATCTGCTTGCACCAAAGACAAGTATGCAATCATAATCAGACTCTATTTGACATAAACAGTCTTCCGATTTACAAACTCCAACATTCCATCTTTTGCTAATTCTCGGCCATAACCGGATTGTTTGGTTCCGCCAAAGGGTAATCGTGGATCTGATTTAACGAGTTCATTTACGAAGTAAGCACCATCACTAACTCTATGTGCATTTTCTAAAGCTCTCTTAATATTTTTTGTAAATACCGTAACACCAAGCCCATAATTGGAATTTTCCGAGAGCTCAAATGCATGATCAATATCTCTAGCTTTGATCATGGCTGCTAAAGGTCCGAAAGTTTCCTGATCGAATGCAGCCATGCCTGGTAAAACATCCCCTAAAACAGTGGGTTCGTGGTAGCATCCATTTTGCTTTCCACCAAGCAATAGTTTAGCCCCCTGAGCAACGGATTGAGTTACTTGTGTATTCAGTTGACTTGCAAGATCAAGCCTTGCAAGTGGGCCTACATTAGTGCTTTCTTCTATGGGGTTACCGGATTTTAAAAGCCTAATTGCATCAATATATTTTGAAACGAATTCGTCGTAGATATCTGCTACTAAAATGAAACGCTTAGCGGCAATGCAGCTTTGTCCACAGTTTAGCATACGTGCAGCTACGGCCGTTTTCACTGCCTTATCTATATCAGCATCTTCCCACACTATAAAGGCATTATTACCGCCCAATTCCAATAGTGATTTTTTGATGTATTTACCTGCTATTGTTGCGACAGCAGAACCCGCTCTTTCACTTCCTGTAAGTGTTATGGCTCTGATACCTTGATGTGCTATTATATGTTCTGTTTGATCATGATGAACTGTCAAGTTTTGGAATACTTGTGGTGGATACCCCGCCGTGACAAAAACTTCTTCGATTAGTTTGGCACACCCAAATACATTAGGGGCATGCTTTAATAATCCAGTGTTACCAGCCGTCAAAGTCGGTGCTGCAAATCTAAATACCTGCCAAAATGGAAAATTCCAAGGCATAATGGCTAGAACAACACCAATTGGGTCATGCTTGACAAAACTCTGATGGGCATCCGTAGGGATTATTTCATCGGCGAGAAAAGCAGGCGCATTTTCACCATAATAGTCGCAAACCCAAGCACATTTATTCACTTCTGATATAGACTCAGAGATCGGTTTGCCCATCTCTAAAGTGATCATTTTCGCATATTCTTCGATATTGTCCCGCAATACCTGGCCTGCTTTTTTAATTAATTTAATTCGGTCAGAAAGTGAAACTGAACGCCAGGAAAGGAATGCGGTTTGAGCGTCATCAAGTTTTCTATTTGTCTCATCTAAAGTGAGTCCAGTATGCGTTCCGACCAGTTCATTATTATGAGGGTTAATACTTTTGAATTCCATTTTTTAAAAATATTTATAGGTCACTAAGAATTTAATGAAAGCATTGTTTGACCAGTTAAATAGAACAAAAAAAAGTTGAACCTGTCGCCCTACCCGACCCAATGATCATTCGGGCACAGGTGAAAAGCGCAGGCATATACATAGCAAGATCGTACCTATTTCCCTGGAGTTTATCAACTAAATGAAGCCCAATTTGTCATTTGAGAAATTTGTCAAAACACTGTCTGACGGGTATATAAAGGAGGTTTGTTTAAATTACTTAGTCAAACTACCTGTAAATGCAATTTTCTTTCTTTTATCTTCTACTAATTGCATTGTATATTTTGCACGAATAGCATGTATCCATTTTTTTGCACGTTCATTCAATTTGAAATTGTCAGTCATCAATCGACCTCTAGAAACCAAAATACCTAAATCTGCTCCTTCATACACGTAGTCCCCTTTTTTGGATATGTGTAAATAGAATGCTTCATTTTCACTTTCCACAGCCCTTCTATGCGTATCCAATCTGTCGAATTGTATATGTCCATTATCGAACATTTTCCAAATTCCTGATGAAGGGGCCTCGTTCACGTATTCAATGGTATCTTCCGTGTGCTTGATAATCAATTGACTCCACTCATCAATATTATCTTGTTTGGCCCATCTCTCATTAACCTCATCGATATTTAAATTGTACTCAACGCCCATCCATTCCAAAATATGGAAAACAAAAAGAGGCGCATCTGCCAAAGCAAATACAGCGTGGTTAGTTATAGAACTTGCACCTGTAACTCTAGGATTTAATTCTCCCAGGTAGATTTCACCGTTGTCCTGATCAATTAAAAAGTCTAATTCAAAATATCCTTTGTACCCTTCTTTTCTTAATTGATTACCAAAAAGCTGTGTGAAATTCAAAGCTTTTTCTCTTATTTCCGGAGTGAATGCGTTAGGATAAATTTCATTGCCACACCATCCTCCTTTGTAGGGTGTCAGTTCTTTAAATCCAACTAATTCTGTCATGAGCGGGGCAACGATCGTACCATGTCTCGTCACACAAGCTTCAATTGCAGAACCTTTGCAATTGATCCGTTTCATTATTTTAACTTCTTTTTCTTCGACTATCTCCTTTTCATATTTTTTATACTCTTCTTCATTTGAGATAAAAAAGGTTGTATGTCCAGAATCACCAAAAGGTGTTTGTATCACCAAATCGTCACCCAGTATTTTCGAAACTTTTTGTAAGTGTGCATAGTCCGTAACGGGTGAGAGCACATAAGGCACACAAGGCACTCCAGCCTTTTCAGCAATTCGATTGGTATTTACTTTATTGTCTAAGAATGTGCGCATCTTAGCTGGAGGGAACATTATTTCCAAGCCTATTTTTTTTGCGAGCTTCTCTGTCTTATCATCAAACATTAAAAACATAGCTTTCCCTGCCGACTTTCCTTTTTTTCTGGCAGTTAAATAACTTTGAACTTCAGGGTGTTGGAGAAGGTAATTATTGATATCCTCAATACTTGTAAATTCGTCATGAGGAATCTCATAACTTGGAGAAAATACATTTGGGTGTTGTCCATCGAAGCACTCGATATGGCAGATAAACTTGAAGCCTTTTATCCATTCATCAGCACCAAGCATATTGAAATTAGTCGCACTTATAAAATAGAGCGGAGTTTCATTTTTATAAAAAAATCTTCTTATATCAGATATTCCATTAAGCACTTCTGCTGTAGCTTTCTTTTTTACAGATGTTGTTTTTTTAAGCGTTGGCTTAGTGGTCTTTTTTGAGATTGGGGCTTTTTTAGTTGTCATAAATTTTTTATTATTATTAAGTTAATTGCTTATTCTTATTTACTGCCGGTATACTACCAATTGAAGTGATAATCATATGTCTGTTCAACACCTTATCTGTAAAAACTCTGAGACCTAAGTCTGAGCGGTAGCCATGAATTTCACTGACATCAAGTACGGTAAGAAAATTGATGATTTCACTACTTAGCACTTGTCCGGGGACTAATACCGGAAAACCCGGTGGATAAGGAATCACAAAAGTAGACGCCACAAGCTTTCTTCCTGTATCCATTATTTCCAAACAGGTGTCTAAAGGAATGTATTCATAGTTTTCTTCATTGTATGCTAAAAAATATGCTTCTCGCAAATTACCACCAGGTACTCCAGGTGCTGCCTGAAATGAATGATGGAAATAACTAAAATCCGGTAAAGGAGGCACCTCTTTCGTCAATGAATGTATTTTCAAATTTCTAATTTCTCGTTCTCTATCATTCAAGGATTTGAATTCATCATCCAGGTCATCAGCTATATTTAGAAGAGCATTTATAAGATATGAAATACTACTTCTTGTAGTACCAATATTCGTCATAAATAGAACCGTATTGCGAGAAGTCTTGTTGATCTGGATATTAAATTTATCCATTAAATATTTATTCTTAAACGTATCGCCGTCAACCCCTGTTTTTCCAATATATAATGTGATTTTTGTTGGATCCAGGGCAAATTCATCTTTCTCCCAGGCTTCTTCCATGCGCGTCCACCCATCAAGTTTGGTATAGTATTCCTTCAGGCCCGCTTGACGATATTTATTTGGTATAAAATCCTGCACGGTCAACACTTCAAAATACTTGCTCAATTGAGGATGGTCACTTATTTTGGCTCTCAATACCATCGCCATTTCAATGCTTTTTTCAACGAGTTCAAAACCTTCAAGTTGCACTTGCCTTCGGCCCACATCTAATGATGCTAACATTTGATAATTTGGTGAAGTGGAGGTATGCGTCATATAGGCTTCAAGAAAGGTATTTTCAGTTTTCCTGCGAAAATCCTGATCCCAGATGTGAATCATTGAACCCTGTCTAAAACTACTTAAAGTCTTATGTGTACTTTGGGTTGAATACACACGCATTCTAACCTTATCAGGGTCTGGCAATGATGATTGTTCTCCATTATTCAGTCCTTTAATATGTTCGTTATAAGATATTCTATACGCTGCACTACTGTATTTTTCGTACAGCTTTTTTGCAGTAAACATGCCTGTACGTTGTTTAAAATTATATGCAAATCCAGCAAAAGCAAACCACGCTTCATCCCATAGAAAAATCATGTCAGGTTTGATCGCCAGGACTTCCTCCATCACGCGCTCTACATTATATACCAGACCATCAAAAGTGCAATTTGTTAAAAGCAACATTTTCACTTTATCGAGTCTCCCGGCTTTTTGTAATTGGCGTAATTTGGTTTTAATATTATCTAAGGGAACCGCACCATACATAGAATACTCTTCAATCGGATAGGAGTCTAAATAAACTGGAAATGCGCCTGCCAAAACCAATCCATAATGATGTGATTTATGACAATCTCTATCAATCAAAACCACGTCTTGAGGTTTGACCAAAGCTTGCATCACAATTTTATTGGCAGTGGATGTTCCGTTGGTAACAAAATAGGTATTTAGTGAACCATAAGCATCGCTTGCCATCTCCTGGGCTTTTTTAAGAGGCCCGGTAGGTTGTAGTAAGGAATCAAGACCACCTGTCGTTGCTGAAGTTTCAGCGAGAAACATATTGCGCCCATAAAATTCACCAAAATCATTGATCCATCTTGATTTGAAAACCGAATTTCCTCGTGATATAGGCATGGCATGAAAGACACCTGTTGGCTTTTGGCTATATTCAACCAAGGCGGAAAAGAAAGGCGTATTATAACGCTCTGCAATACCGTGCATGATGGTCAGATGTAGCTCCTGTATATCTTCTGTCTGATAAAATATGCGTTTGAAGCCTTTAATTGTACTGTCTTTTAAGTGGCCCAATGAAGTATCAGTCACATAATAAGTGTCCAGCTCCGGTCTCATTTTTTTGATTAACTCTCCGATGATAGGACCGAGATCCGTTTCTGGTTTGGATGAGTAATCATGCTTTGCGACTTCGTCTATATATGGTTGGATAAGAGGGGTAATCAGCTTTGATTTATATGGTGGCGCATAACGCACGACCACCGCCTGGATATTGTAATTAAAAAGAGAAGCGATTATGGCATCCTGAAAAGAACGTTGTACCACAACACCATAAGAAAATTGATCGCCAGGAGTCTGTAACATTCTTAAACTCTGACACAGTTTTGTCTCCTCTTGTTCGGAAATATTGCCTACAAACAAAACCTCGAAATGGTTTTTTCTAACTTGATTATTCTGCTCATGGTCTTCAGCAGATTCCATACTCAATTCTTCGAAGTCAACGAAGTCTGAATTGCTTTTATAGATATCCCCCAGCAGATTTTTTGTAGTATCTGCAACCATATTTGCAAGAGAGATATATTCATAATTTGCAAAAGAGGTTTCTATTTTTCGTAAACGCTCTTTTCCCGGAAAGGCGAAAAAACCTTCTACACTAGTCAAATCCTTCAGCAATCCCTCAATCTTTAGTTTGCATAATTTCTCCTGGTCAGAATTCTTTTGGCAACGTGTTAATTTAGATGTCGCCACTTTTAATTTGTTCCAATAATCACTACGCAGTTGGCCAATATTATAATATGGTGTACTTTTTTTATTTGTTCTAATCACATTTCAATTTTTTGAATGAAGGGCAAGTTTGTTGCCTTGAGAGTCGATGAAAATTGCAAAGAAACCTGCCTCTTTACTTATGAGGGTTTTGGGCATTACTATGCGTCCTCCGACCTCTTCGACTTTAGACAGTACGTCCTGCAAATCATTTCCTCCATTCAAGTAGATCAATGTACCCGTATCAGAAGGTGTTGAACCAGGGCCGGCAATGACTGCACCCCCGATGCCAGTGGTGACAGGGAATATAGCCATTGCATTCACATCAGTTATATTTTGTGCCATTTCTATTCCAAAAATGTGATTATAAAAATGCACTGCCTGA